>NZ_JBTIWT010000001.1:357233-395933 GCF_054353775.1 Bacillus sp. 5w2
CAGGGCCCACAGGACCGACAGGACCAACAGGACCGACAGGGCCCACAGGACCAACAGGACCCACAGGACCAACAGGGCCCACAGGACCCACAGGGCCCACAGGACCAACAGGACCCACAGGACCAACAGGACCAACAGGACCCACAGGACCCACAGGACCAACAGGACCAACAGGACCAACAGGACCAACAGGACCCACAGGACCCACAGGACCGACAGGGCCCACAGGACCCACAGGACCCACAGGTACTACGGTTTTAACAGGAGTTGGTGCTCCAACATGCGCCATTGGAGATTTAGGGGATATCTACATTGACCTATCCACAGGGATCACGTATTATAAGCTCTCTCAGCCAGTTCCTCCGATGGTCAGAGCTATTCCAGCTCCTACCGGAAACACAATCCTTGTTGGGTCAACGCAAACCTATACGACGATTGATGCAGCTTTAGCTGTGGCTAATAACGGTGATAGACTATTGCTTGATGCTGAGACTTTTATAATTACATCCACTGTCACTGTTAATAAATCAGTAACAATTGAGGGGCAAGGAATAGGGGCAACTACCGTTATTACTACCTTGAATACTGTAGTCTCTATGTTTAATGTTACAGTATCCAATGTTATTTTCCGAAATATGTCTATCGTCCAAGATTTCCCATCGGTTTTAGGAGTTGAGTCTGTTATTTCAATTAATAATTTGTCAGCAACAGGTATATATATCGATAGTTGTGAAATTTCAGTATGTGAACTCGGTATCGCTATTGTAGCAACTGAGTTTCAAATAACAAATTGCAACTTTACTTATGCGCCCCTTGCATCACCTAACAATGGATACTTCTATATCATTATTTCCTCTACTTCAGGGCAAAGTATTATTGACAGTAATACCTTTGTGTCTGACTCAGGTAACACGCGATGCAGATTTATTATCATTACTAATATAGCTGTTAATTCTGGTACATTACAAGGGAATTTAATAGTAAGCAATAATAAGCAAGATAATTCTTCTCCTTTTACATTGAGACATCTATTAGTAATTGAAGAATTTATTGGTACAAATTTCGGATTATTTCTTCTAAGCAATACAACAGTTAATGAAGGAAATGTACCTGTCTTACTGTTTAATGCTAATTTTAATATTTTTAAGTTTATTGAAGTTATTGGAAACAGTGTTCAAAATACCGCTGGAAAGGGAATTATCGGAATTGACTCGAGTTCTACCGGGCAAACACCTATTTTCAGTTCGAGTAATACAATTGCAAACCAATTTTTCACTGCAGGATGGGCTTCTGCAACTGTACCAGCTAGTTTTATTGTGGGATATAATACAACAGTAATCTCAGAGGCACCTAATCTTCCATTAACTAATTGTTATTGGCTTATGTTGATCTGATAACGTATAGATATAATTTAGAAATGTAATATGTTACTATGACCCAAACGAGACCTCTCAAATATTTGAATAGCATTGTAGAACAAGAGTAACACTTTATTAAGAAACGTGTACATTCTATGTTAAGACTAAGGTCTTTTCACATATATATCCATTCTTGGAGAAGTAAAAAGCACATATATGATAAAAAAGAACAGATTGATTTACGTGATTAGTTTGTTCAAAATCAAAAAGAATTAATTTATCAAATATTTAGGTTAACAGCATAACATAGAATTCTACTAGAAATATATGTTCTATATTTTCTCTTTTCTTTGTACAGAGTTGGTATAAACTAGCTGATTCAATTGATCATCCTTCTGACCAGAAAAGCTAATATGATCAAAGGTATAGGGGAACTTGTGTGAAGTTTCCTATACCTTTAATTAAAAGAGTAATAAATGTTAAGTGTGTACGATAAAATTACATCTTTCTATTTACTTATATCCGTTGGTATACATCTGCGTATGCTACTTTTAATTGATTCCGTAATTGTTTGTTTTCTTCTTCGACTTTCCTAATTCTTCGCTTTAACGATTCTATAATTATATCTTTATTATTGTCAGTCATCTCACGTTTTATCTGTTTTGATGTAGGTGTTTGTGATTGCTGTTGGCGTAGAGTTTCAATTCGTTTACGGAAACCCTGGTTGTTATACAGTTTTGCTTTAGCAATCGGATAGAATCTCAAAAAAAGGGTATGCCCAAGTTTGGGCATACCCTTTGCTCTACTTCACATACACATAGGCTTCATTTGCAGTTATATAGTACATTGTGCTTTTACTGTTGTGTACCTTGTATTGAGGTGAACCATTAACGGATACTTTAGCATCAATAGTAAATCCAAGCCCTTCATCTACCGTTCCTGCTACATCTTTATCAGACCAAGAAGCAAAATCATAGAAACGAAGGTTGTCCACTTTAGAAACAACACGTTTACCTTCTACAGAACTTGAAGCAGAAGTTTGTTCCCTGTGATATTTAATGTAAGATGAGTTGTTATAAATCCATTGGTTACCGCCAAGATTTAACCAATCACCTTGTTTTCCCCATACTTGATATGATTCATCTCCACTTAATTGACGGATAGTACCATGATTTGTTGATGGTCCACTTCTTAGGTTTACGTTAAACCCATCAATGTAAGCTACTCCTGTTGCGCCTACAACGTTTTGAGATGGTTCTTGTGGTTTTGGTTTAACTGTAACTGTTGCGCCTTCATACGCCTTTTGTACGTCCGCTCTGAATTGTGATTCTGATACACCATGACTGCGAAGATAATTAATCGGATCTTCATGGTCAGTTCCACCTAATTTGTAAGTAATATCTTTATGTGTCCATAAACCTTTGTTTGGATGAATCCCTCTATCTTTTAAAATCTTAGCTAATAGTTTTACATAACGTTCGTAAGAAGATTTAAATTTATCTGGGTTGCTAGTTTCAGAAAGTTCTACGTGAACAAATCTTTTATTTGCAGCTGGTCCAGCACCATAAGCAACATATTTAGTATCAGCAATTTGGACTGTTTCGTTCCAATCTACAGCATAATGTACAAATGCATTTCTCCATGTTCTAGCTTCGTAATTTCTAATATTAATTGCTGGTGCTTCTGGTGTTGCAGTACTATGTGCTACAACGCCCTCATAAGCGCCCACACCGTAGCGATATGCTTGTTTCGGTAAGTCTTGGATGATTAGTACTCTATCGGCAAATGAAGCCGTAGCAAACGAAAATAAGAGTAATAGAGTCATAAATAAAGAGCTAAATAGTTTAATTGGTTTTTTCATTGTGTATTTTCCCCTTTTTGCCAAACAAAAAGAGCACCGTCTTTTGACAATGCTCTCCTTATGTAAGGCGTGTATTTTTTATTTGGTGTTATGTTTTTCTTTTCGTGCATCACTTCTTTGGATTTTTGCTTGAATTTCGGATGCTACACTTTCTAATAACCATGCAGGAATCCATTTTTCCCAGCCAATTCGTGCACAGTTTGCTGCGAAACTATTAAAAATGTGATAACTCAATCCACCTACTACCATGAAGAAAAAGAAATCAGGTAGTTTAAGAGCGATATCAAATAAATGTGCAAGGGCTGGTAATGATAAAAGCACCACGGTTCTCGTGATGCCCTCAATTCCATATTGTGATGAGTATGTTCCATCTATCTTTGAAGCTTTACTACCCGTAATCCAGTCGAGCATGATAATCCAGCAATAGATCGATATCCAAATTAAGTTCGCTTTACCGTATAACAAATTAATTATTGTTCCTAATCCACCGCCTATAGCACCACCTACTTTAAATTGAGTACTTGTAATAACATCGCTTATATTCAATGCCTTGATGAGTTCGTGAATTCTTTCCAAGTTCTCACCTCCTTTCAAAATTAAGTCAAAATAAAAAAGCCTGCTGCAGCACGCTCAATTTCGATAAAGTTATATGTTCATTTTCTTCCACGCGTATTCTAGTGGTTCAGTACGTGGTGGTTTCATTACTTCTTTTTCAGAATTTCCTCTCTTACCTTGAGATAAATTGTGCATAACACCTTGACGGGTGGAAATCTGTCTAATACCTGTTCGAATCCAATCATCGGGATTTAAAATAACCCCTTGATGTTTGAGAAGTTGCCTAACTCCTACATGTGAAAAATCAATTGGATTGACTATAGTACCTTGACGATGTGTATTTATTTCACGTAATCCAGCATGATATAGCGTTGTTGGAGATATGATGATACCTTGAAGTACTGCCATATACTTACCTCCTGCTTATTCGATCCGTAAAGCTACAGCATGTTCAACAAATGAATTGTATTGTCCACTTACAGTTGGAGCATACGTATAAAATAATTTGTATTTTTGAACTTCATTATTCTCAATCACTTCTACAATATCACCGTAAATAAAGCCACTCCCTTTGTATATGTAAAAGCCATCGTATTTTCCTCTAAATCCATCATTCGTATCTCCTAAATACAGTGGTGTAAAAACTATTTTCCCTTCATTAGAAGGTGCTTTTAAAAAGACCTTATCCCAAAAGAATGTTGATACTACACGAGAAGTTGATGCGAGCGAAGCAAATTTACTTCTATTATTTACATGTGCAGCGCTTTGCGAATAGGCTCCACAACTTAACAAAACACTAAAAGGATATGAATAAGGTGAAAATAGTTCTGGCTGATAGAATTCATCAGGAAGACCTATAAAACCAATCGTTGTTTTTCCCTTATCAGATGGGATTTCATCATCATTCGCATACACACAATAAATGACAGTATCTTTATCAACATATAGATATAGATCAACCATATATTTATCAAAATTTAAAAGAGTTGCAATATTGTTAGAATATGGTTTCCCATGATGAAATACTAGTGAGTACCAAGATTCTTCTCCGGTTCCGTTCCCACTCTCTTTATCATATCCTCTAATCAATCTGAAGCTACCATCTGTATATTTTACATTCGGTTCCCTTATGTCATACAGACTAGATAATGATGAATTTTTTGAGTTCGTATCATAAGGTCGTAACTCAATGTAATTATTTTTGGTTCCGTCATTACCTGTAGAATACATAACAAAAACATTGTTTTTATCCACTCTGTCAGCATTTAATTGCTGCCATCCAGCCTTTTTCATTTCATCGATAATCTTCATAAAAACTTCTCTTCGCTCTAGTCTGTGTAACTTACAAATTTTATTTGTCATTTTATATGTTCCTCCTTAACTTAAACGTATTGCTTTCATAGAAACATTAAAAATAGAGGTTGCTACGCCCCTATTTTCTATATAGAGATGGACCTTGTTTGTATGATCTTTATCCTCGCAAGGAATGGCTAAAATATCATACGTTCTTTTTTCTGATAAACTTTTATAAATTTGATTCCCATTCTCTTTTTGGTCGTACATAAATAGCATTGCTTCAACGTTTGAGTCATTTGTAACTTGAATTGTACGAATATCGTATTTATTACAACCTACATCCAATGGGGTGTACAAAACTTTCCCTGGTTCAATTGTAATTTGTACATTCCTCTCAATAAGGATGGATGGAGTAATCTCACTTTCGGATGTATATCTATATAATTTCATTACAGTTCCCATATGGTATTCACCTCAATTATGTTTTAGATGAACATTAAAATAAATCGGTTCGAATGCTAGGAAATTTGTATCCTTCACAACTTTCACCCAAAAATCACGCGTATCTTGTGTAGCAACTGAATCAATCTGTATTTCATTCGAATAGTTAGTACCATCTAATGAAATGAGTGCCCAGGTATAACCGACTTTCTCCATGTACTGCTGAATGGATAGTTTTATATTTGTAGCAGCACCAATGTTATCATTTACGATAGTCATTTTTACAATACGCTCATTATTCACCATGTAACCTAAATTCGTTGGATCCGTTGTATTTAATTCATTGCTATCCATTTTGATTTGTAGGGATGAACCCATACAATACATATCCCCACCATAGAAGGTAGCTTGTTTCTTTGCTAGTAGTTCATTTTCCTCATCATATATTTCTATGATTCCTTCAAACTCCAAGGAAGGAAGTAGAATATCAATGCCTGTATGAGCTACAGCTACGATGTTAGAAGAAAGGGTATTACCTGCAGCATCTTTTAATACAACCTTATAATTACCATATAGTTGGCGCAGACGTAACATGTTGCTTGTTGTCATAATGATTTTATTGATGTCTAGCGGTACAAATCCCTCTGCAGTTCCTCTTTTTAGAACAACACCAATTCTTTTTGCTGCTAATGAATCGTTATCCGCATAATCAAAAAATGTATCTGTCTTTGTGTAAAAGTCCCATTGATCTTCCTTACACATTGCCATCCACTCTTTATTGCTTTGTGAACTATTAGCAGAATAGGATTCAAGAAACTCAACTTTATTCTTTTCATTTTGATAGATTAGTAAGCCACCTTGATCCTCTTCTTTTGTAGGAGCATAATCCGCAATAACTTGTATTGCAAAGTTACTTTGTGGCTTATCGATTAAAAGCATAACGTCTTTATTATCAGCATGATTCATACGTAAGAACCCTTTTTTCACAGCATTGTTAAATGCATTTGATGGTGACATAAGCCATTTTGGATTTACGAAATCAAAATCATCTACAAATATCTTCCCGCTTTCTTTTTCGTATAAGGACACTTTTGGCTTTGTTATTACATCTTGTGAAATCAATTCACCATTCTGAATATCAACAGCATCAAATATAAAGGCTGGTGTGGAAACTTTAACGGTATGAATTCCATCTTGCAAATTTAATTTTTGAAATGCTAATCCTTGGATGGTATAGGGTAGATGATATCCTTTAAAAGTTTCAGATGCACCGTCAATCGTTATAGTTGATTCTACGCTAAAGTTAGAGACATCACTTAAAGTAGCTATAAGTCGAATGCCAGTTCCTTTAAATGTGAATTTGAATTCGGCAGCTGTGCTATTACGATAGTCCTTAATATGAAGCGTTTTATTATAATTATCTAATGGAGTATTGGCTGCTGCAGACCATGGACCGGCATAACTAATTAATGGATCTGAATCATCAAACCGTTTCCAACCAGGTTCGGGTTCTTTTAGAACATCCCCTACTTTTGCACTTAAATCTGCATAATCAATAGCACTAATCATTGTATTATTGTCGCTATCAAGAGAACCAGCAGTGAACCCATAAGCAATTACCTCTACTTTATGAGTCCCCCTAGGTAAGTCTAATTTCTCGAAACAAACTCTAAATTTTGAATTATTGGCGCGAATTACGGAACCATCCATCCAGATTCCATTATCTATTCTTACCATAATATTACGACGATTTGTGGTATAAGACTTTTGCAGTATTCGAAAAGAAGTCCCAGTGAATTCGAAAGAAAACATATCATCATCAGAACCTCTAATAGATGAGACATTATACCAAGAACTTTCTTCAGTGGGTTTTGCATCGTCACCTATATACATCCAGCTTGCGTAAAAATTATTATTTACTACGCGGATATTTTTAAAAAAGGTACCAACATTAGATTTATTGCAAAACTTGCGAGTCCATCCTAATTCTGGACTAGGTAAACTATTACCTAATTGGGGTGTTGCCATTCTATCACCTTCACTTTATCTCGTTTTCTTCCAGTTTGAGTTTGTCCACCATGATTGGCGGCTATGACGTAGCCATAACTTCGGATCATCATTCTCTTTTTCGATAACTATTAATTCATCTGGTTTTTCTGTATCTAGTACTCTCTCCATTTTGAATTGTTCAGTATCCTCTATAACGGATTCTCGTTCTGGTATGCGTTCAAATCGCTCATATTCCTCTGTAACACTCTCTAATTCATGTTCTCTATCAAACGTATCTGATTCGCTAGTAACAGCTTCTACAACATCCTGTCGCTCTAATAATTCATATTCACTAACGGTTGCATATTGTTCAGATTCTCTTGCTGCATCTACAGTTTCAATTACATTTGTATCTGTTATAACATCCCTATCTGCTAGTGTTATTTCAGAAATAATTCCACCATAAAATTCACGTATACCGTTAAAGGACTTTTGCTCTGTAATAAGAGCTTGTTGTGTATTTTGTTTAAAAGAAGCGTCTAAATCGATACATTCAGCATCTAAGGTAACTGGAACGATGTCAGAAGCTACTTCTTCGGTTGCTATAGTTAGAAGTTCTTTTTCTACTTTTTCGGATACAACTGTTTGATCTATTTGCATCTGCATTATTTGTGATAGTTTAGAAGTGTCTTCAAAGAGCGTAATGCGTGTTTCTAGTTCCTTGTGAATACGGCCGAATAAATCAAATTCAGGAAGGTATACAGGAATCCCCATACCTTCGAACAAATAGAATTCTTCTATGGAAGCTGGTAATTCTTTTATTGTTTTATTAGCAATAACATCATGGTCTTCTATAGTAGTAAGAATATCTTGTGCTGTTAATTCGGATGAAATGCTTTCAGATACATCTACAAGTACTGGCGAATCTTCCTTGTCTGCACTAATTAATTCAATTACATCCGCTTGTGATTCATTTAATAAGCGATCAGCACCGTCTATATGTGCAATGTTTGCTGTTAATTCGGTTAATCTTATAAATTCCTCTTTGCTGCTTTCTATCACTTCAAATGTATTTTGTATTTTTAGTGCAGTGGTACTTACAGCGATGTCCTCAACCGATAAAATACGCAAAGATATTTCGCTTTCTTGTGAATTTGTAACCTCGGCTGTAAATACATTTTCTTTCTTTACAGATACCTGTGTATCAGGAAGAATAGACTCAAGTTCTTGTATGATTAGTTCGGAATTATGAATTTGTACAATATCAGCATATTGATCATTTATTCTTTCGAATGTATACGGTTCGCTGCTTTCTGTAGCAAATACACCCACTTGTTTATTTGAGTCTTCTATCATAATAGAATCGCCATAAAGTTCCTTCATCCGAATAGAAGAGTCAAATTTTATATGAGTAGCATCTATAACAGGATTTCTTTCTGCGGTTGTTAAATCTTCACTTGGAAGTAGATCAGCATTTTCTATTATTGCCGTACGTTCAAAATCATGTTGTATTTCAATGTTCGTCGCCAATTCCCTTTGAATCCTAGCAAATAATTCGTAATCAGGAAGATAAACAGGAATGCCCATTCCATCGAATAAATCAAATTCTTCTATGGAAGCTTGTAATTCATGTTCAGTTGCAAATGTTTCGTAATCATCTGGGCAACGAGCCTCAATGCTTTCTCGTTTTGTTTCACCGATATTTTCTGTGTTAATTACTGCATCGATGGCTGGAGAAACGATATTTGATATAGCGCCCTCGTTATATTCTCCTTGCATTTCCCTAGTTACAATTTGACTTACCTCTTCATAAAATTCTTCGCCATATAGCACACGAGCGACTTTTACCCATTCTGGTAATTCATCGACACCGGCAGCTACGAATTCACGTAATGTATTTTTTAATATATCCTGCTTTATGATTTGAGTTGCTTCGTATTCTCTGGTTATAAGTTGTAATTCATCTGTATGATGCACAACTGCGGTTCTTTCATTTGGTCTTTCGCTCTCTACCCCTTCGATATGGTCTATATCGAAAATTCGTTCATGTTGAATGGATTCGTCCGCAGAAATAAGTTGTATTGGAATACTATCAATACGTTGCGACTGCTGCGTTTCCAAATTGGCCACATCAATAATTCGATTTAATTCAAAATCAGTTGTGTTAGAAATAGAAGCATCAATTTCGTTTTGTCTATTCGTTACCTCAAGGGCACTAAATAAGAATCTCTTAGGTCGTACTTTCGTCGCAGTGACCATTGCATTATCCTCTGTAACCGCCTTATGCCTTGCGTAAGGAGCGATGCAAATCGGATACTCAACATCATTCTTATTTTCTGTGTTTGCCGGAGTAATAGAAAAAGAATAGGTTCTCTCATTTCTATTAGGTCCAGAACCAATTGCGACAACATGACTTTTTTCTTTGGTACATATAGAAGGGGAAGCAATAGAATAAACTTTTTCACTCATTCTTCTGCTACCCCCTTATTTTTAGAGATCTTCTTTGTAGATCGCTAAGCCAATTGGATTGAAAGGCGTTGCTTTATCTTGTGTCATCGGTGAAACAGGTGTTGTTGGTAATGTATAACGGTATAATTGCGCCATTTCATAATAAGCTATAATTTCAGCATCATTTACCGGAGGTTCATTAAATGTAATGGTTTTATCATCGGAATTGTACACATATTCTCCCTTTGGAACCTCAATACAAGATCGTAATATCTTCAAGGTATCGCCTTTAGGTTTGTGTTCTAAGTGAAACACCTTTCGTACCCCGTTACCTTTTCCTAAAACTTCATTAGAAACTGTTTTTTCAATTTCTAATTCATCAGCTTGCTGGATGTTTTTTGGATGGACGGCATAAATATCATCTAATTTACCCACATACCCATCATTAGGATGAACAATATAGACTTGAGATAAATGGTATTTGCCACTATACACAGACGGATTAAAGCGCCCCTGCCCATTATCAACAGCCATATTATGAGTATGGAAAGAAAGATAATGATGTTGGTACATAGAGCCTGTATAAGATTGTGCCAATTGTACCGTTTCATTACCATTACTTGTATTTTCTCCATAATCTATTGTTGCATTTCCTACTTTTTTATTGGCAGAATACGAAAATTGATCACCTGTACGGCAACCTGCTGCGATTATCATATTTCTTCGTGGAGCATTATCAAATGTGTACATTCGGCCAATATAAACAGGGACGAATAAAGCACGAACAGGAGCAGGTGTTGGATCTACGCGCATAAACATTGCTATACGATCTCTATTGGCATTTCCATACATGTAAACAACAGAATCTCGTTTCCAGTCTCTTGTAAATCGTTTTTCTGGTGTGAAACTAATCGGTGTATACGGTGAAGGATTGGCGAAATTTAACGCTGAATACACTTCATTCATAATGGCTAACATATCCTCTGTATCAAAAGATTTCGTTGTTGTTAGTGTATCTATGGTTCCATCTGCTTTAGGTTCAACTGTATAGAAGCCAACCATTTTAATATTATCTGTACTTGCAGGTGCTTTTTTAAATACAATCTTTGTTTCGGTAAATGTGTATTCTTCTGGTGAGATAATGACATCATTTTTATAAAAAATGGTGCGTGACTCATCAAAATTAGGGAATGGATATTGGAACTCTGTTTTTGTTCCATTCCCATTCCCTAAATTACTTGCTTGATCTGATAGTTTTAATTCTTTTTCAATAAAGTATTGGCTGTAAGTGAAGAAAATCATATCGTTAGAAGGCTCATAAGCGTCACTAGCAAGTCGGCATTCGTATGTAATTTTATCGTTCTTCGCTGGCGCGTCAGTAAACTTAATTTCTCCAGTACGACCATTCACTGTGTAACCTTTTTTATCTTTTACGATACTATTTATATAAATAATAAGAGAGCTTTCTGTGACTGGAAATACAGGCATTTGAAAGTCTTTCTTTGTACCGTCACCTGTACCTAATTTCCCTAATGGAGAATCAGCTGTAATGTATCGATTATCGGTAAAATCTGATAGGTTCGTATCGTATGCGGTTGCCACACCTAGTTTTCTACGTTCTCCATCACTTCCAGCTGCTTCAAATAAACGAACATCAATAAACTTACTAATACCACTACGAATCCTAAAAAATAGTTTTCTACTCCATCCATTAGTGGTAAACATTTTTTCTAAGTCATTTGGTAATGTTTGCAAATACGTTACTTTATCAAACCACATTTATATTCATCCGCCTTTATCTTGTTTTTTCGTAAATTCCTAATCCAGCTGGTCGATAAGCAGTAGCAGGTAATTTTGTAATTGGTGAAATTGCATCGACTGTAAAGAAACGATAAATGTCATGAGTATCTGGACAAGTATTTTGTCTTACTTTCAATTTATCTCCATTTAATAAACCTAAAGGTGATAGTAGAACGATATAAGGCATATAACCACGAACACCTTCTTCTGGATGAACAATATAAGCTCGTGACGTATGGACTTTATTGCTGTAAACAGAAGGATTAAATTGATATTTATATTCATCATTCTCATGATTTTGCCATGCATTCGGATATTGGCCGCCTGTCGTACTTTTTCTATCTGGTGGCATCATGTTAGGCGGAACATTCCACGCTAGATAATGAGCTTGATATCTTGCTCCAAAACGTGATCGCTTGATTATGATGTTATCAATACCGTTACCTGGGCTTTTAGGATACGATTTTGTCCTTGGCATATATTTTTTAACATCTCTAAATGGAGTTTTACTTTCAAAGTCATATTTATGCGAGCTTGCTTCATCACCTGCGTCATTAGCCGTTCCTGCCCAAAGAGCATCGGCAATTGTATCATCAGCTGCATAACTTTCTAATTTCCCCATATAAACAGGAATTACAGGAACAGAGTTATTATCGAAAGCAGGCGTTCTATCAGCTTGTATTAGAAGAACCACACGAGATTTATCTACTTGTCCCGTAATACGAACCATTGAATCTGGCCACCAGTTTGAATCGGCATCTATATTTATTAGTTTAGGGTTTCTAAATGAACATTTTACCCAAGGGGACATCATCAATTGAGGTTGATCTGTATATTCGTAGGAATATGTGTAATAAACTTCCCCACTTTCAGGATTTACGTTTCTATTTGAAGTCACCTTTACTTCAGCTAATTCCACGTCCATAATAGATTGAAATTCCACACCGTCTTGAGCACCCATTTGAATCATGCTATTGTCTTGATAATTTGGAACATGTTCTATCATGTATAGATACATACAAGAACGATCTTTATATCTTGGATTATCTTCTACATAAGATTGGAATTCTGTTTTCCCTTCATCTGTAGATAAATCAATATTTAGTTTTGTTTTAGTCTCCCAAGCCCAAGTTTGAACGATTCCGTACATGCCACCATCTGAATTTTGTAAGATAACATGTTTTGCACACCAATATTTATACAGTTTAGTAATGTTATCTTTGCTTCCTTGCTCTTTTACTTTATGAATGTATTTATAAAAGTTTTTGACTTTCTTCCAACCATTTTCGGTCATTAAACTTATGAGTGAATTTTGAAAGTCTGCTTCTGTAACTATTTTTTCAACGTATGCCATCTATTTCACGCTCCTAATCTCTTAATAGCTGGTAATTAAGCCATATAGTTTTTTTATCTGCGGATGCATTGTGGTATTCGAACTTTACTTCCGCATTAGTAGGTATAGGTTTTACAACGGAGAAATTAAAACCCTCCGGCACATCTTTTACATAAACTTCTTTAAATACTTGCTGGCCATTAATAAATAAATTCCAATAGTCCCTATCACTGTAATGTGACGCAGCGATAGAAAAAGAAATCATTTCCGTTTCGAACGGTACTGAAAACTTATCTATATGGATGTCATTATAAATTCCAATTCTCCGCCCCTGGATAAATGGCTCTGTCTTTGTAGGGAAGTAAGGTGCGTCAAATCGCCCACCAGCCATATAGTTAACAGAAAAGCTCATAAAGTACTCTCCTTTATCTTAAAAAGTGAAGTTCAAACCATACCGTTTTATCAAGAATGCCTTGATTATGGAATCGGAATGTAATTGTACTTCCTGCTTTTACGGATTTGTAAACCATAAAGTGCATACCTTCGGGGATGCGCTTTGTATAGATATCCTGGCAAACAGTTTGTCCGTTCACGATTAAATCCCATTTATCATCTAATTCGTACATGGAGGAACTAACACTAATTGCGTAAATCTCCATATCTGCAGGTAATACATATTTCACTTCATCCGTTTTATATGATGTAGAATCCATAATGAATCCAGGTACGAATGGTTCCGTTTTTGTTGGATGAAAAGGTGGATCTAATCGGCCGCCAGCTAAATAGGTTGTTTCAAACAAGATCATTCACCCCTTTTCCATGTATTAAAAAATTCCCGTGCATCATTACGACACATCGGGAATTGCTAAATCAGATAACATACCGTTACCTTTATTAAGAAGTCGCGGCTGCACACGCTCTAATTGTTTCTGTGCATTATATATTAATTGTGTTTCCATCATCTTTCCTGTTATCTTGTGGGATAGAATAACCTTATCTAACATCCCGTGTTCGTTAAAAACTAAATCGTAATAAAGATATTTATCTCCATCAACAGCTGATAAACGAGCACCATCACGAATGAGGGTATATCCCTCTGTCATACCTTCTTTAAATACGTTATTCGGGTCATCGCCAGGCATTGGTTTTCCACCGCTGTAAAATTCTCTATCAATTAATCCTTTCATCAAATACATAATCGGATCATATAAGTTCTTTTGCATTATCATCATATCACCCCTAATTTACCCTTGTGACAGACCATGTTTTTGCAGGGCGTTGAATATAATATCCATCTGGACCTATGTTTTTTCTATCAAACGTTAAATCTGGAATATCACCATAATCAAATAGAATATTATTCTGTGTATCTAACACTTGTAGTCGTCCTGTAAGCCACTTTAAAGGATTTCGTACAGCTTCAAATACAACTACATTTACACCGTATTCGAGCGGGATATCAACATATGTAGGGTTGTTTCGGATAAGGTAATTTTCTTCTATTAACCTATCATTGGCGTAAATATTTATTACGTCACCATCTTCATAATCATAATCCCAAAGTTTTAACCGTAAGGTATCTACGTTTACTGTGATTCCGCTTATGTCTGTATAAGGAGTAGGTTCGTATCCGTAGTTAACTGTTAAATCTAAAGTTTGATAGAAACCATCATCTGCTGAAATCATAGTATTAATACCTTTCACGAAATAATTCCATTGTTGGCCAGAATCTCGGTTGTAAACAGAAATTACATCAAACAATTGAATCCTTGGATCACCAACTACTGCTACCGTTAATGTCCTAAACTTCTGGATTGCTTTTAAATGATAAGCTGCAGCTACTGCTCTTCTTGCAAAGAATGTTGTAGCCCAAGGAACTTCTATCAGTTCCTCACGCAAATCCCCTTGCGATACATTTTTTAATAAAAACGAATTAAGAAATCCGTTTGCGTAATCTCCACATTTAACAACAATGCTATTACTTATATCCTGGTCTGTTAGCTGCATATCTAATGAAATAAGGTTTTCTCCTTCTGTAAAATTAAACTTTGAAGGTTCATTGATAGCATAATCCGGCATCTTCATAAACGTGCAGCTTCCATCCGGTTCATGTTTTATGTAATGGAATGTTGTATCTATAATATCGCGAACAATTTCATCCCATTTTTGAAACCTCTTACCAGTCGCGCCTTCAACGAGCCAACTCTGATTAGTACCAGGTATGTTTACAGGACTGCCATGTAAGATAACCCCTGCTTTTTGAAAGAAGAATTTCACAACATTATATACATTGCCAGTTGGTGCGACAATTTCATCTGATCCAGGTGTTGGTATTACTGATTTTTGTAGAAGTTTCTTATAAGATGTTGTACAAGTGACTGAAATAGTACCGCTTTCGGCATTTACCTTCACATCAGATACGAAGCCATGTATATAAGGTAAAACCTCTTCACCGTATCCAATAGCCACCTTAAATTCAGTCTGTGGATATAGCTGATTTCTGTTTGCTACTTCACCGTTATAAAACCATTCTTGTATTGAGGAAAACTTACCAAACCAGTTATCAGGAGCCATTTGACCGTATTCATTTGCGAAGGTAATAGTAAATGTACTTGCGAACTGGTCTGCGCTCTCTTGGACCTCTAATCCTGTTACATGATGTTGTACTTGGACGTAAGAAGAAGAGTCCCTTTTTTTCATATAAACAATTAAATTAGGGGCGTTATTCCCGATTTGGAAATAGCTCCCCAACATTTTGATTAAGGATACAGATCCTTCTCTCACATTCCATCAACTCCAACGCCTGCTTGTGATGTAGATATTAATTTACATTTTGCTATTACGAGGGTACCTTTTCTGATTGTATCTACTTCGTTAGGTGGGATAATACCCCCATACGTACCATAATCACCAGTGATAATATGAGTGCGATATATTTCCTTCATAAAATCACGCCAATATTTCATATCCCTAAATAGAAGGGTGAATTCTACTTCACAACCTTTATTCCCAGCGCTTTGAAAACGCGGATATCCATGCATGACATTATAATTTTTTAAGCCGTCTAGTGATTTGGGCATTTTTGTTTGTTCAATCATTGCAATGTTAGGAACATTTCCGAATGAATGATAATAGGCTTGACTCACATACGCTCTATCAGAAGAACCGTAACCGATTGTTGTAAATTCAATGGTTTGTGGTCCTGCACCAACAAATATCTCTCTTGCTTCCCATGCATAAGGTCCTCTTGCTCTAAACCTTTCAATACCATTTACACGAACAATAAAGTATTTATCCGGTAGCATCCCATCAGAACCAATAGGAACTTGGGACATAAACGAAAAGTTATATGTCCCTGGCCATGTGAAATTGATGGTATATTGTATTGTGTTTTTTAATTCTGTTACTTTTTCAAAGAGGTAATAAGAACCAGCTCTTCTATGCAATGTTTTTAATACACTCATACGTTTCTCACCGCCATTCCCATTAGATCATCAGCGACTACGTTTTGTAGTAGCTTTCTCATTTTTACAAAGTCGTCTGCAGATTGTAGTTTTTCAACAGCGACTCTAAATGTAGCATTTTGAATTGTTACGCCTTTATCCGTTTTCTTTTCAACGTGGGTTTGTCCAGCATATGGATGTGCAGTCTTACCGATTAAATCAGCAGAGCGTGCTCCCATCTGTCCAATTTGAGTAGATACATCGGTTACTAGTTTCATTGGTTTAGGTGGAACAACGGCTTTATTTAGTAGTTCAGAAGCCCTATCTACTGCAGGAATCATTTTTTCCATCCCTACCCCTAAACCTTCTGTGATAAATCCACCAAATTCCATCATTAGGCGTGAAGGAGAACGAATACCAAAGAACTTTTTAACGGCTTTTGGAATTCCGCTGACTACGCCTTTTGCTTTATCAGCTACCCAACCAGCCATTGCGGACATACCTTCACCAATCCCAGCAATGATATCTTTTCCCCAGCTAACTGCATCTTTTGCTACATTTTTTACAATGGATCCTACTTTACTAAAGACTTTTGTCACAGTGTCAACTATTCCGGTAAAGGCACTAGTCATTACCTTTTTTATCGTGGAAAAACTTGACACTATAAAATCTTTACAAGCTCCAATCACTGAAAAAATGGTGTTTTTTATCTTATTGAAATTATCAACTATGAAATTAACAAAAATCCGAACTGCAGAGAGTATCGTGTTTTTTATAAATTCGAATGATTGGTGTATGAAATTTTTGACAGCAGTTAAAATTGTAACTATCGTATTTTTTATAAAATTGAAGCTTGTAACTACTAGATTTTTTATAAAATTTAGCACTGTAAAGAATATATTTTTTATGATTGCTAGCGTTGTAGAGATTACATTTTTTATAAAATTCATAGATACAGAGATAATTTTCTGTATCAAAGTAAAGGAAGCGCGAATAAACGACTTCAAGAAATTTAAAATTGAAACGAATATCGTTTTTATTAAATTCCACCCAACTCTAAAAATCGTTTGCCATATTTTTATATAAAAAGATATTACATTTTTTATAAATTCTAAGGCAAATTTAACAACGCTTTTTAAAATATTTAAAGCAGCATTAAAAATGAATTTTATAGCATTCCATCCAATTTCAAATGCTTTTTTCCAAAAATTTATATAGAACTTTATAACTGTGAGATAAGCACGCCAGGCTGATTCAAGTATTTTTCCTATAAATGATACGGAGGCATGGAAGACTTTTTTCGTTCCTTCCCAAAATCCAGAAAAGAACTTAGATAAACCTGACCAAGCTGATTTCGCACCTTTTACGGTTGCATCCCATCCCTTAGAACATGCGTCACCCATCCATTTAACGGCTTGTTTCGTATATTTAACAACAGAATCCCAATTTTTGTAAATTAAATAAACTAATCCAACAATAGCAAGTATGGCAATTGTCCAGGGATTCATAAGTAGTGTCATTGCAGATCTTCCAAGTATAGCGAGTGCTCTACCTATTGCACCAAACATACCAATAAGTTTAGGCCCTACTTTTAAAAGTCCTGCAAATGCAGTGCTACCTAGGAAAGCTACTGCTCTTGCTATCATTCCAAACATTCCTATTAATTTAGGGCCAAGTTTTAATATACCCGTAAATAATAAAGGAACCTTAGATAATACTGGTACTAGGAATCTAAATGAACCGACAAATGCACCTACTCCACTTGTCATAAATCCCATCATTGCGACTAATGGCCCTAATACTGCAACCATACCTAAAATTGCTACGATACCAATTTGGATTGGTTTAGGAATAGAACTAAATGCCTTTGCAGCTAATTCTACAGCTTTGATAATGGGAGGAAGGGCAACTTCTGCAATATCAATAATTGCTTGGCCTAGCGGCTCTAATGATGCCATTGTAGTACGAGTGAGTTTTTGCCAGCGAACACCAAATGCTTCTTGCTGTGTCTTCTGCATTTTTTTCATACTGCCATCAACATCTCGTAATGCACCATCGGCATTATTCAGCCCTAATACAGCTTCTGCCCCCATGTCTTCCCATTTAGTACCGAATACAGCAACGCCAAGCTGATTGGCTTTGACTTTATCGTCCATTTTTCCTAAATCGCCAAGTACTGCGTTAAATACATCTGCAGAAGTTCCTTTACCTTTATTAAAATTGTCCCAAACCTTTTGTGTTTCTGGACTCATTTCTGCAAAGGCTTCTGTTACACCTTTTGATCCATCTTGTACACGAATACCGAACTCTTTTACAAGGTCGTTTACGTAATCGAGATTGTATGAACCATCTTGGGTTCCATTTGCCATAATGGTAAACATCTCTTCTGCAGAAAATCCTGCTTGTTTAAATAAAGGCGCGTATTCGGAAATGTTATCGAACATTTCGTTTGAGAAGTTTAAGCCTGCTTGTCCACCAGAAGCTAAGAGGTCAAATGTCTCTTGTGCATCTAACCCGAACTGATTCATAAGTTGTCCGGCCCCTCGTGTAACCTCATTAACGTCAGTGTCAAAAGTTTTCGCAAGAGTCATAGCGCTTTGCGTAGCTCCCTGCATTTCATCGAAAGAAAGATTCTTCATGTTTTGACTTACTTGTATTACAGCTTCATCAACTGCTTCTATACTTTCCCCAAATCCATCTTTCCAGGTCTCTTTTGCAACATTACCAAGCTCTTTTGTAGCTTCTTTTGATAATCCAAGCGTAGATTCTAGTTTTCTATTAGAAGTATCAAAGTCAGACGCTACTTTAACAGCTGCAGCACCAATACCAGCTAGAGGTAATGAGACACCAGCAGTCATGTTAGTACCAACATCTTTCATTTTGTTACCTACATGGCTAATGGATTCCCCCGCTTTTTGGAACTTATCATGCATTCCGTTTGCAGTCTTTTGTACTCGATCTTCAAATTGTTGTAAATCTTTATAAGCGCCGTCTGCTTTAATACCAATCGTTCCGAACAGTTGGAACATTTCAGCTAACATTTATGCACCCCCTTTTCTGGGGCCGATAACCATTTTATTCTTCATCGTCGTCTTCCTGGAATTGAGCCATAATTTGCTCAACATGTGCTTCACATTCTTCTTTGCTCCATACTTCACCCATTTCATAAGATGATTCCTTATCATCCTGGTTATCAGTTAGTCCAAAGGCTTTTAGATAATCATCGAAAGTAGTACCCTCTTCAAGTTGACGAGTTTGAAAACCAATGAACGCCATCTTCTTCCACTCATTCAGTTCTTCTTGCTGCTCTTCTCGTGCTATTAAAGAAAATAGGTCCATTAAACGCGAATACGGTATAGATAAGACGTATTCATCTGTCCATCCATACCGCTTTTGGATCTTATCGAAAGCACGTAACATGTTTTGTTCAGCTTCCTCTAAATATTCATCTGAATTTTCGTTTAAGCTAGGTTCGGAGCCGCTGCCGGTTTGCTCCATTTCTCGCTCTGAACTTTCACTAGTCCCTTGACCTGGTTGAAAAAAGTCATTAGGTCTTCACTTTCTAATAAGCCCTGTATAACAGCAACCATTGCTTCCGGAGGGAACTGTCTAAATTCTTCGGCTTTCACTTTTAATAAACTAGCAAAGAACTCTGTAAAATCATCCTCACAAGCAGGGATCATCGTTAGAACACGAAAAGCAAATTCTAATCCTTTTTGCTGCTGCTTCTCTTTAAGTGCAGCTAATTGCGCTTGCTTTTCTTCTTCCGGAAGAGATTCAGCTACTTTAGTTAGTTCATCCATTTCTTGCTTATCCTTACCGAAATCAGCAAAATTTGCCATTGCGCTGCGTCCAACCTTCGAAATAATTTTAGCGAATCGCCAAACATCCGTTACATTTAATCGTCGCATCGTCACTTTTACACCTGAAATTGTAATTTCTGTACCTGTATTCATCATTTTTTCTAAAATAGATGTCATTCCGTTCTCTCCTTTTAGCTTTTAGCTAGTTTTATATAATAGAAAACCGACTACCATTTATGCGGTAGCCGGCGCTTTAAGTGCTGCTGTTTTCTTTTTCTTTGGTAAATAGATTTCATAAGGCGGTGTATTTGGTGCAGATTCACTGTAATGACCAATGAACTTGCATTTCAATCCAACCGTTCCTTTTCCATCTTTCAAATCAACTTCAATAGATGATACTACCAATGCATTTCGAATAACGAAAATAATTGGCAAGTCGCTTCCTGAAACCATCCCAATCAAAGCAATATCATGGTAACTTGAATCCGGAATTTCATTTGAAGGCGTTAAAACATCGTAACCCTCTACTGTTGTGCTATCTACTGTCATCCCAGGTAAAGCTAACTGCAGGTTTTCTTTTGTAAACTCTACTAATGTAAGTTCTACATGCGGTTCATCTTTTAATAACCACTTGCCGCGCACCATCTTACCTAATACACCATCAATATCTGCATCATAGTACTCACGATCAAAACCTACTTTGGTTCCGCCTGTAGTTGCTCCGACCATTGTTCCTAAATCTTTTACGCTTTTAAAGTCTTTGTACATGACACCAGGGCCGATTACAAAATTATCAGTTGTCCCTTCACGGACACCGTTAATTAATTTCCAGCTCATTCGTTCTACCCCCTAATACAAGTCCGTTCGAATCGTTCGGACAAGAAATTTCGCATTTATATGAATGGTAGATGGGTCTTCATCCGGTACTGGCAGTTTACCTGCACGATGTATAGAAAGTATCCCATCATCTTTTAAACCAACTTCCCTATCTAGTAACTTCTCAATACGTGTAGCAATTAACTTCGCCTTATCATAATCTCCATTATCACAATACACATCGAAATTTAGAATCATACGATCTATAATTTCAACATCATCCGGATTATCTGCTTCAATTCTCATAACTACATAAGGCATTTCCATATCATCTTGTGCAGTTTGGAATGTAAGAGCAGGGCCTTTATCTTTATCTTCACCTTCACCATATTCCGATAGATTTGTCTTTATTATTTCATCACTCTCAACAAGCTTTCTAATAGCTGCAATAGCATTAGACATACAATTACCCTCCCATTTGCCTTTTCAGTTCTCTGCGCTCTTTTTCAAACGTTTTAACCAGAAATGGACGGGCTTCTATATTACTCGTACCAGTTTCAAGCCATATTGCTTTTTTTAAGTCACTTCCTACTGCGCCCAATACCTCTGATTGCGACCTTTTAATGTTGTACTTAATAGAGTTTAATAAGTCACCAGTACGAACAGCAGGAGCTTCACCTGGTTTAGAAGCAGTATACTTACGACTGGTATGAGGTATCTTGTATTGTTTACCGCTACGGCTACCTGTGAGATTCTTTTTAACTTGATTTTGCAAATGAATAGTTGCTGCTGTTACTTTTTCAACACACATAGCGTTAATATGCGTCTTTACTTGCTCCATATTGCTTGAGAACTCAACTTCTACTGAACTAGACATATAGAATCACACCTTTTCACAATAAATCTCAATGTGATGATTCATAAACGCAGGATTACGTGGTTCTCCTTTTACTTCAAATGTATAATCAACGCCTAAATCATCATCTTTGAAAAAGATACGGTCATTCGGCTTAATCTTGTAAGAAGCAGGTGCATATATCTTAAAGATTGTATCGAAATTTTGTTTATCACGTTTAAATCTCTCATTATCAGCAGCAGAATTAGTAGTTACACGGCAAATCATATTCTCGTAAATTTCCCCTTCTATTTCTGCATAATTGCCAGAGGATTGTTTCTTTCTCTCTTTTCGTTTTACAATTACTTCATGAATATATAAATCATCCATATCACCATCGTCAAAGTACATGCTCATGTGGCCATCACTGGCTTAACTCTTGCTCTAAACGCTTTTAAACCATTAAGTATCTTATTATTTGTAGCAGGTTCGTCTAGCGCTTCTGGGCTAATCTGGTACGAATAATCCCCTATACTTTCGGATATCTTCATACCTTTCCGTTGTAATTTAGCACGACCTACTGCAGAAACAACCAAATCGATAATGCATTTCTTCATAAGTACCTGCAGATCATCGTAATCTTGTATCTTATATTCGAATTCATATAATTGATTTTCGGATAAACCATAAACAATACGGCCATTTACAGTAATAGAATCGGTCATATCTTGTTTTGAACTAACATGAGTTACTTTTGCTATAGATTCAGCAGGAAAAGAAAGCCAAGCTAGTTTACTAGTATGGATGATTTCTTTCATTGGGTTCTCCGGCTTTACTCTTAAATACTTTTTAGTAATAACCGTATAGTAATCTATCAGTTCTTGAACAACTGTATCAGGTATCTTATGCACATTTACGCGGTCTTTAATGTCCTGCATGGTAATATCCATTATGTTTCTTTCTCCTTCTTATCGACTTCTTTTACAAGTTCAAAATGTCCAGTACTTACAAGGTAATCAGCTTTATCATTTGAAACTGTTTCCTCTTGGCCATTCTTAAACTTTTGTCCATAAGCGGTGTAAGTGCCACCGTATCGCAGCGTAACTACTTTCATGGTTAACACCCCTTTCACGAATGTAAACTATTACATGAAAGTTTACATTCGAATTATTGGTTTTATTGGTTCTATCTCGTTTTCTATTAAAAACAAGAAAATATTAAAAAAGTATACATTCAAACCCCTATTAACAAAGGGTTTATGCCCATAAAAAATACGCCTGGTTATTAAGCTCCAAACGTATCCGGAATATTTGTTAGGATTGCTACTGCATCCATTTCTTGTATTACAGCATCATCATCAAAGTGGATTACATAGAATCGTTTATCTTCCATTACTGCAGATTTACCTTCTGTTGTTTTACGAATACGAGTTTCATATGTGTTAACAGCAATAAAGTTACGTGGATCTGCAAGAATAATAATGTCATCTGATAAAGTAGGAACTGTAACAATTCCGTATCCCATCGGTTTATTAACTTGGTCTCCTGCTCCTAGTAATGCAGCATCACCTGCACCTGTAGGGCGGTTTGTTAAATATTCAATCCATTTTTCTCTACGATTAGGTGACATAATCCAACGTAGATTACTATTTTTATATTTATTCGGCATTACACCAGATAGAGCAAAGATTGATCCTTTACCAAACCCATTAGCTTTTGCTTCTTCCCCTGTACCAGTTACTAATTTAGCGTGGTCAATAATATGAGATTCTTTTGATTTTAAAATCTTCTTCAGCCAACCATCGTTAATTGATAAAAATGGATCAGATGATTCAGCATCACCATTCCAGTGTAAATCCTCTAAATCAACACCTGTTTGACTTGACATAAGTGCCATTACAGTATCTTCAAAGCCTTCCCCTTCAATATTTTCACGCAGCGTTTCTTCTGTAATTTCCCAAGGTAGACGAAGTGCTTTTGTATTGTATGGAATAGTTGATGTAGTAACACCTGCACGGTAATCCTCATCTTTATTCTCTGTTTTCTTACGTAGAATACGGCCGCCAATACCAACTTTATCAAGTACACCTTGTTTTGCTTTACGCATTTCTTTTCGATGTAATTGAGAGAATGGTGTTGCGTCAAATGCCATTCTAAAGAATTCTTTACTTTGCTCCGGATTTAATAAACCAGAAGAAACTGATCCTGTAGTAATTGTCTTTTCAATTTTAGATAGACGATTTAATAATTGCTGATTGTTGTATGTTGTTCCCATATTAATATTTCCCCCTTATATTACAGGTTAATTCCTGCCCATACAGATTTTTTAATTGGTTGTTGCCCTGGTGTGAATTCTTCGTCTGGATCTAAACTTTTACGAATAGAAGCAGCATTTTCGATATTCCCAAGACGTTCAGCAAATGGTTCTAGTGCTTTATTGATAACTGCCGCAACTTTCTCTTCCTCTGTTTGCTCTTCCGGCGTCGGTTCTACCTCTTCACCATTCACCTGCTTTTCAATCTTCTCTAACTTAGTAGCTAGTGGTTCTACTGCTTGTTTAACAATCTCTGCAATATCCTCTGCTTTCATTTCTTCTTCCTCCTCTGGTGAAGCAGCTTCTTTTATTTCACTAATTAAAGCTAATGCTTCATCTAATTTTGCATGATTCTTTTGGGATAAAACTTTCCCAGCTTTTTTAATACTTTCTAATACAATGTTTTCTGCTTGTACACTGTCTTCAGATTTCGCAATGGTATAACCGCCTTTTATAGAAGAAAGGATTTCCTTCATATCATCAAGAGCAGTCATCATTCGGTCAATATCGGGATTGTTCTCCCAAACCTCCCAATAGAACACATCTTCGAACAAATTAAAAACGGCACGTAAATCACGATTCTGTCTTTCGTCTACAAAACGATCTTTTACTTCGCCCTTTTTAATCTCGTGTTTCTCACCTTTGAAGAAACCGACCATTTTACGAATAATGCCTTTCTCTTCACGCGTAAGATCATCTGCTTTTGCGATTTCTACACGTTCACCAAATCCACCCATAGAAAAACCAGTGACTTCACCTTTTTTTATTTCTTCCCAGGTGTCTGTATCATCAACACGAACAGTCATAAGCCATGTTCCTGCTTTTACTTCTTGTTCGCCTACTGTCATATCACTTTTAGCAATCCAGTTTTCAACTACTGTTCCTTTACCAGCGATTTCATCGTGTTGTTTATCGATGTGTTGATAATTTTCCATAAAGGTATATGCAGCCTTTTCAATTTCCTCTACGGTCATTGTATCCCCGTGCGAATCTTCAACATCCGGTTCATATACCACACCCGTAACAAGCTGCTTCTCTTCCTCTGTTTTAAGGATTGGAATCTGTTTTGATATATTGTGTTGTTTAGCAGCTTCGCTTTTCATGATGGCGAATTGACGACCATTAGCTCCCTTTGTAACTAGAGAAACATAGCTAATATTGGCGTTTTTCAGTTCATATGCCATTGTTTTACCTCCTTCCCTATAAATATTGGGGTTCCACTGTCAAAACGCATCCCAGCCAATTTAAAGCTGTATACGTTTTGACGATGAAACCCCAATCAAATAGGTGTATTTTATTACTCTTCTGAAATCATAGTGCAGCGACAATGAGGATGAGCTGGCGGACACATCTTTCCATTACTAAATAAATCATCAATATCTACCGTTTCCCCATGTAAACCACCACATTCTTTACAAACACGCTCATCGTTGCCTGTAAGCCATGTTTTCTTGTTTCTATTTGCACCCTTATAAGCGATTAAATTGCCGTAATTCATTGCATATGTTGTTTCTGTACGTGCAATCATCATTGCTCTATAGTTACTTGCATCTGACATCACATCTGCAATAGAAACACTTAATGCATCGACACCCATTCCCTCTTTAAGATTCTTTAACATTGTTTCTCTTAATCTATCTTTAGTGGTTTCATGGATTCCTTTTGCTAATTCAAAAGCGTAAGCAGCTACCCATTTTGCAGCAACGTCACCAATTGGATCTAATACCATCCAAGTTAAACCATTTGTTGCAATAGTACTTTGTACAAATTCTGTTACATCATCCTGCAGCGTGTCTGTGACTTCATCGACAAACATTTGTCTTTCTTCATCCCAATCGACACTATCAAGAAATTCATCAACTTCTGCTTCTGTAATTACAAGATCAATCTCTTCATCTGCTTTATTAATACGAATTATGGGAAGCAGGTTTAAGAGCCGTTTTCCCTGCTCGGAAAAAAATCCGCTACCTTCTTTTGCATAGCTTTCTCTATTTCTTCATGCTTTTCCCTAAATGCATTAATAGCAATTAAGTTATCTTGTTCATCATCTGCAGCTTTTGCGATTGGTTCAGGCGGAGAAGATTCTGTTTTACCATTAAAGAATTTATCGCCTTCCGGTACAGGTTCATAACCTACCACTTTACGGGACTCATTCAGTTTTAATATTCCACCCTCATAACTGTCTTTTGCATATTTCAAATCTGCTTCACGATCATCCGTATCGATTTCATTTAATTTAAAATGCCAATCTAAACCGCCTAGTATTTCAGAAAATACACGGAACAATTGATTGTTTAATCGATGTTCTAATATTTCTTGGCCAGGTTCAATAATAGAACGCTTGTACATCTCATTCATTTCTTTAGCAGTCGTTTGTCCTAATGAACCTGTCATAGCCCAACCGATACGATAAGGTGGTACACGATGGGCCACACATATCTCCATTGCGCTATCCTGCTTATACAAACGGAAACTACCTTCTTTTACATCAGGGCTGACTTTTTCCAATCTAGCTTTTGCTCCTGGTGGAACAGGAACTACGGCCAACTTATGATGTTCGCCCTTTGTTTCTGCAGAGAAGAACGCTTTTAATTCATTTTCCGTTCCCTCATCTATCTCATCGATTCCCTCAATAAATAGCAGAGCGTCCGGAATAGTCTTACCCGTGAAAAAGTTAATATTATAATCTCTTACTGCTTGAGAGCCAACTATTGAGCCAATAGAACTAACGTAATTAGGTATCCCATAATAAGAAGAACGAGAACCGAATTTGCGAATAACAATTACTTCCCCGGCTTTTTCTGTTCCGTTTTCTGCAATGTCTTCTGCTCCTAAAGGTTGACCATCAACAAGACGAAACTCATCAGGATAACCGAACTTTTTAAACCATCGTTCTTTGTTACTTACGATTTGAGCAAAGCGTACTTTGTCCTTATGAGCACGTACGGTATGAGCCGGTATATGATAAAGCTCTACCGGACTTTCACCTTTCTTATCGCGAACAACTTCAATAACGCCCCATCCAACCGTTTCATAATCCTCCCATACAGCTCTAAGAATTTCTGAACTTGTCATTTCTGGATTACAATTACGCATGAATTCTTTTAATCTTTTATACTGCTCCTGGCTCGCTGCTTCTTTTACTTCTTCAAAAGGGGCAAAGTCAAAACCAACACCAGCAATATCATCGACTTTTGCGCTAATACAAGCAGAATGAATAGGATTACTTTCCTTTATATCCAGTAGAGTTGCCATATCATAAGGAGGTTTAATTAATCCTTTATCACTATATGATTGAGCGAATGGATCAACTGCCATTTGCTTGCTGTTGTCTTCATTATTCTTTGGATCGTCTGCTGCTTTATTAATACCAAATACTTTTACATTCTTAATTGTTTTCTTATCGCTCATATCGTTTGTATGTCCTCCTTTCTTCTATTAATAAAGAGCAAAAGAAATAGCCGAACAATAAGTGTCCGACTACACTCTTTTCACCTTTCCACCCATAACTACTTTACGTTTACTCATATCATCCTCACATGCGTAACGGGTCATATCGATACTATGATTATCTTTATCTTGTAATCTATTTTTGGGATTACCATCTTTATCAACTTCATAATCAATATTTTCAAATTCACCTGCAGTTTTTGGGCAACGTTCGGGGTCAATTATAATTTCTTCTAAATCGTCTAACCATTTTTCCCCGTATTCAACAGAGCCAGGGCCTTTAACTGCTCCTTTGATTCTCTTAATACCATGATCATTTTTCATTTCATCAATTGATTTTGGTTCCGATGAATCCGCAATTATCTCCACGTCATCCCAACCAAGTTGTTTAATCTTTTCAGCTAATGAGCGGTTACTAATTTTAACGCCATGTATTTCACCGAATATATAAAGCTTTCTGCGCGTTTTATCATAATGCATACGACCAAAAGACAGCGCGTCATTCCCATAACCCCAGTCAATCCCTTGACGTATATTATCAAATGTTTTAATTTCATCATCTGTAATACGTCTGAATGTGAGATTACTAAATGGAACAACGCCACTGCCTGTTGGTTTCCCCTCATATTCGTGTTCGTATTGCTGTAGCTTAAGCCTTTTCGTTTCTTCTGCTTCTTCCACAAATTGCTTAGAAATATGGGGATTATCGTGATATGTACTATGATGTACAAATGTATTTTTCGGTTTGAATTGCGTTTCAAACTTCTTGTTAACCCAGGACTGTTTTCTCTTTGGTGGGTTATATGAATAGTACATTTTATATCGCAATCCATCCGGTAGCTCTTTACGTAAAATAGATTTCTCTATTGTAGAAACATCTTCTTCTAATTTAAATTCAGCCAATTCTTCAAACCATGCAATAGCAACTGGATACTTTGCTATCTTAATAGATTTGATTTTTGCAGGATCATCAGCACCACGGAATATAATTTTATTCCCACGTGGTTTATAAATGATTTCCATTGGACTTTCTTTAAAACGAAATAAATGCTCTACACCTAATAGCTCTATCGCTTCTTTTATTTGCTCGTAGCATGATTCCCTTATTGTATCCTTTACTTTACGTATACAAAGAACCGTAATAGGAAACTGAATAAGGTCCATAACGATACAAATGGATATATCAGTAGATTTACCCGAACCACGACCGCCCTTACAAACAATTTTTAATATCGATTCGCATTTACGGGCTAACCAAACTTGATGGAATGCTGGCGGAAGTATATCAGCTATTTGTTTTTTAGACATTTAAATCACCACTGATATTGTCTACAATAACAACTGGTTCTATATTGTTATCATCATTATTAGTGTTAGATTTAATTTTGTCGATTTGAACCTGAATAAATTCAAGTTTAGCTCGTCTCTCATCATCTATATTTGCCAATCTATCAAAATCTCTAATAAGAGCAGATAAGGTAGAAAGCGCTTTAGATTGAGCATTTAAGAAACTAGCTTGCTTGTCCCAAGCAAATTGAATTTCCCACTCCTCTTCAAATCCACTTTCGCTTAGTTTATTCTTACGTAGCTCCTTTGTCATGTCCTTATTATCTTTAACAAACATAATACGTTGAGCATGAATAATTTGAGCATGCTGCAGCATTATACTTTCCCATAAAATCGATAATGGATCATTGTTAATCGCTTCTTCTAGTTCTTCTTTTAAATCATATAATTCTTGTGGTAAATACTTTCTATATAAACCATGAGTAGCAGCATTACCATTACGTAGTGGAGCAGAACCTCCGGGATTACCAACAGCATTTTTATTGCCCTTTTTGGCTCCACCACGATTATTTACAGCATTCTTATTACCTTTGGGTGCTCCTGGTTTCTTTTTGGAGTACTCCGTTTCTTTCTTTGGAGTACTCCGTTCGTTTAAATGGAGTACTCCATTTAATTGCTGCATCCATTTATCTTTTGTTTTCCATCCACCTACTGTTTTTTCATTAACAGTTCGTTCGGATGTAGACAACAATTCAGCAATTTTACGATTCGTAATATTACCATTATGTTCTTTAAATATCTCATACGCTTTGTTACGGTCTGGACTTCGTTGTCTGGCCATAATTACATAACACCTGCCCCCTTATCCAATTGCTTGCACTTCCTTCTCTAAACACTCAATGCATATATGAGCTTTATCCGTATTTACTTCACGGATATATGTTTTATCAAAATGAGTAATAGTTAATGGCATTTTTAATGTCCACATGCAGGGTTCATTACAAACAGAGCATGTAGGAACGTTTATAGTTTCTTCTTCCATTTACACCACCTCACGGTAAACCCTAAATTAATTATTGTAATTCCTAATATTAAGATGTAAAATAACGTTATCTTATATGCGCTTAAGATAGATCGGAATAAGAAAAGGAATCCTTTTGGGGGTTCCTTTTTTCTTTACAAAATAAAAAAGCAGCGGATTCGCTACTTTTGTTGTTTCTTATTTATAAACTGAAATCTTCTAATGATTTATCAATCTCATCTTGTTGGATTCCTATATAACGTAATGTAATCGATGGAGCAGAATGATTAAAGATTGTTTGTAGCATTACCACATCTTTTGTCTTCTGATAATAATGATATCCAAAAGTTTTTCTAAGAGTATGCGTTCCAATTTCATCAAGCCCTACTTTTTCAGCAGCAGCGTTCATAATTCGATAAGCTTGAATTCTTGTGATTGGTTTCCCTGTCTTTTTAGAAGCAAATAAGCAATCTGTTTCGTTCATTCCACTTACATACTCATTTATTTTTTCTCTTAACGTTGTATTGATAATGAAACGTTTCTCTTTTCCGGTCTTCTGTTCTTTAATAACAATGTGAGTTCTTTCTTTCACATCATTTACATGTAACTTTAATAAGTCACTAATTCTTAGACCTGTATTGATCCCCATTTCAAATAAAAACAAATCACGATAAGATTGGCGACGTAAAACGTCTTTCACTTCTTCTAATTTTTTCTTATCTCGAATTGGTTGCACAAACTTCATTCCTTACCCCTCCATACGTTATGTTACATTAGACGTATCTTTATTATACAATATGTTACATAAAATATGGTAGTTATTTTTGATAATAGAAATAAACGTTGATATAACGGCATTTCCACTGATAAATCTAATGTAACAAAATATATGATGTGTTACATTAGATGGTTTTCGAACCTTCTTTACAATATTTGGTTTGTGTTGAGTTTGTTTTGTTTGTAAATGGCCAACCTTTTTTAGTTCTTACAGTAGCTGGTATCGAAATTGCTAGATTAGAGATTTCTCTTCAAGTAACATTAGCTCTAAGAGTACTTGGAATACCGATTTCTAATTAGTTAGCATATCAAAAAAAGCACCTGAATGGATGCTCTGATATCAATTATTTATTTGTATTTCAATTACGGTAAATGAAGTTTTCTCCTTCTTCCAATCACCTAATATTGCTGCATCAATTTGTTTGTACATTATTAAGTAACTGGAAGAAGAGCAAAAGCCCTTCCCCGTTTATACAACGTAAATTGCAATTGAATATGAAAACAAGAAACAACTGTTCATTCAATCTGCAACCATCGCCACCGGTTATGACGATCCATTTTCAGTTATAAGGAATTTTGTGAGCAATGTTTTCCGCCACTACTCACAATACAAATATATCACGTTAATTCCAAAACGACCGGCACATTTACTGCCAAAAAGCGGTCACGACTCTGCCACTTATTTTAATTCACTAATAACCTTTATTTCCCTAGACAACCTCACTACAACAGTCATAAAGAATAGATTGAATTTTATTTAGGTATTATGCTTGATCTGATTGTAGAACATGTAATGGAGGCGGAATAATCCAACCTTTTTTCTTATTCAGACGAAGTAATATAGCTCCAGCTTGTGCTTTTTTCATATGAAATTGACCAAACATCATTCCTACATCTTCTCGAAGGGATTGTCCCATAGCTTGGCTACATGCTACTAACCCAGCGGCAAGATCCATAGAAACTTTTGCAGCAATTTCTGCATCATTAATACGAGCACCAGGAGGAATTGTTTCAATAGATGCAACTGGTCTTTCTGGAGGTGCTGGTGGTAATGCAACACCATTCAATTTTAAGATGTTTTTTAATTCTTCAACTTCTGATTGGATATCATTCTCTACAAGGTTTTCTAAAAATTTCTTTAAATCCTCGTCTCCTGTGTGATTAATAAGAACTTGATATCCAGCAATTGCGCCTTGTGCCGCTGCAAGATAACTCCAAATCCCAAAGACTTCTCCGTAGTGCATTGGTTCATTTTGTGGATTTCCACTTAAAATACCCATAAAAATATTCCTCCTTAAAGAAATTAGACTTTTAGCAACAATACTTACTATAGAAAAAATTTTCCCAATCATGTTCTTGATTAAAGAAAATAAGTTCTTATAACTCATAAGGAACACCTTACCCAAATATAGTAATTACCTCTCATAGAATGTACCGTTACCAAAAATTTATGCTTATAAAGAATAAATACATTTCAATTAATTTAATCCATTATTATTAAGTAATTTTAATAATAAAAATTAAAGATATTTATCATAATTTGAATTCAAATAGTTTTATATATTTCAACCGAATATTGTCTAAAGGAACTGGAGACATTACTAAATACGAAAGGAGGGAAAACCATGAAGAAAAAACTTTCATCTATTTTAGGTGCCCTATTACTAACTATTACGTTTTTTGGTACAAGCATCCATGCTGAATACGATGGATATAATACGAATAGAGTTAACAATAATAATACTACAACTCGAGTTAATGACTATAACACGAATAGAGTTAATGACTATAACATGAATAGAGTTAATAATGATGTCAGAACTCGAAATGTAAATACGACAAATGATTTAAATGATAATCGTAATAAAAATAATAATTGGACTTGGCTTGGTTTATTGGGACTACTAGGATTATTTGGTCTTAGAAAAAAAGACAAAGATCCAGAAAGACGTTAATGTAGAACATTGTATTTAATTTTAAAAGATATTTATTTATCAAAAAAAATGCAAAATGAATCGCCTTTAATAAGGCGATTTTTTATTTTTTTAAAATCAATAATAATTGTGATTTGAACCATAATTTTGCCGCTTGGGCAGGCTTATGGTTCTTTCGGTTTGTGGCGATCCTCCTATACCTCAATGTTTGCCTATACTGTCCAAGACTGTTTAACCTATTGCTTGTTAAGAACAGGCGGTAATTTCTATGACTGTCAAAATATATGTAAACCACATCCGCAGTAAAGAGTGTACCCTATGGAGGACTGTCCCCTTTGAGCCCCTCAATCCTTGAAGGGCTCCCACGCTAGTTAATCAAATAATCTCTTTGCTTCGCTAAATCCGTTTTGATTGACCAACATCCTTTTTTCCTATAAAAGGGTTCTTGCTACTACACCAAGTACTCCTGTTAACAATCCGCTTATGATTAATCGTAAAATCCATGTAGTATTTGCACTAATTTTATCTAATTGTTTATTAATAGTTAAAACATCCTTTTCAGCTACTAGTATTCTTGTTTCTAAATTTTTCATATCATGTTGCATAGCTTTTAAATCTAGTTTCATTTGATTAAAATCTTTTTCTAGTTCCTCCAATTTTGTCATATAACATATTTCTCCTTTAAAATTTTTTTTAATACTTTATATGTATATGATAATTAAAGGATAGTGATACAAAGAGAGGTCCCAAATCTATTAGGGTTGCACCACCTGCCCATCAAGCTACATTAATAAAAAATACGGCTAGTTTATAAGTAAAAAAAGATTTATGGCAATATTATGGTTCAAATTGTGGCGGACTTATGATTCAAATCACAACACTCACAAAAAACGGATGCAATTAATCGGAAACAATGAATTTCTTAACTTAAAAGTAATAGAGCATTACATCTGTTTGACGAACTACGCTCCTTTTTTATGTCTTTCCTTCACTTACCCATATCTTATATTGTGTGTAACTGACCCATCCGTTGAATCTCTTGCTATCAGTGATTTCATTTAACTTTCTCATTTGAGTTACACAGTACGAAATTTATGAGTAACTGTATAGGAATACCACCAGCATTTTACAAAATAACCTACGCTATGTGGAAAAATAAAATAAGCTGCCCATGTGGACAGCTTATTTACATAATTATCGTTATCGAAAGTTACCGTATTCATGTTTTAAAAGAGAATATACCTTAGAATCGCAATACATACCATTGATCATTACACTTTGTCTCAATGTTCCTTCATATGTCATTTTTAGCTTTTGCATAACTCGTTCAGACGCTGTATTCCTTTTATGAAAATAAAACCTAGGATATGACCCGTTTTTACACGTATCTCAGCTGAATCCCATGTACACCTCGCGTTTCATTATTTCACTCTACACCATACTCTATGTGTATGCGAAAAAGAGCAGAGCAAAAAAGCCGTACCATGACGATGGACGACGTTTTTCACACATTCACATATGCATTAATTATATATGTGTGTATTAACTCACTAACATTATTCTTAATTCGTACGTCTTTGACTCTTCTTTTTCTTTACAAAAGTAATTAATAGTAATATGGGCGGGATAATCAAAATATAGAAGAAATTAACTGTTGTAGCCATATTTCCAAAGTGACTTACCTCTTCTTGACCATTTGGGAATATAGAAATCATATATACAATGGGCATTAAAATAAAAACAAAGGTTTGTTTCTTTGTCTTCTTAAATACAGATGTTAACACAATCACTATCATATCTATATAGATTATAGTAGTCGAGAAAATGGTAATAATCCAAGTCATAAAAAAAAAGGAATCAAATCTTTCTAAAAACTCCCCCATCTCTACTTCTTTTCCTAATTCTAAAACCGGATACACCAACTCTTGAACAACAGATTGAGAAAAAACACATATACAAATTAAATAAGTAATTGTGTATAACATTACTAATACTAACAACGCACTTACTACATATACTGGGGCTTTTTTTGGGTTACTGACTAAGAAACTATAATATAATACAACCTCAAATCCTAAGAAAGCAAAACCAGAATTTCTCAAGCCATGGATATAACCCATTGGTGGTGTTTTTAAAATCGGAAATAGATGAGTGAAATCCATATTATTTATATTCAATATAAATGATATAATAAGCGATACTATCACAACATATAAACCGAAAATGCAAAATTGTACTAAAGCTATTCTTGATCCACATAAACCATACGAAAGAACCATTACAAAACAAAAGCCAATAATTTTAACATCTGTATTTTCCATTAAATACAGATTTACTATTACAGAAATACTTCTTATTTCATAAGCAGCAATACAAAGATAAATACATATAGATATTACCGAAAAAAGAAATGCCACAGGTCTTGAAACTAATGTACTTGTGTATTCATACAAGGACATTTGCGGAAAATAAGTAGATAATTTTGTAGAAATCCAGCCAAGAATAACAACTACAAGACCTGAACCCAACAATACAACCCATCCATCCGCAAACAAGGTCCCACTTGCAATAGTATTGGGTAACGAAAGTAAACCAATCCCACAAATATTACATATAACCAAAAATGCTAGTTCTATCAGAGTAAGACTTCTATGATATGGATTAGATCGCATCTCAAGGCCACCAACTTTAAAAGAATATAAGTTAGCTTTTCCTTTTACATGAACATTATGCATAAAAATTCCATATCTCAATTAGAATGAAATACAACTCAATTTAAATAAGTGACTCATTATCCGATTGCTGACACTATACGCTTGCCCACAATATATATTTTTCTTAAGTTGATGGATGTGTGGCGATACCCCTAGATTTAAAATGAAAAAATCAATGATTAAATTTTAAACCTAGTCATTGCTTTATCCATTGCATCTTGGTTTACCCCTATATAACGTAACGTGACCTTCTCTGACGAGTGATTGAATATCTCCATAAGTAATGCTATGTTTTTGGTTTGCACGTACATGTGATACCCGTATGTTTTTCTTAACGTATGTGTTCCTATTTCATCTAATCCGAACTCTGCCGTCGCTCCGCTTAATATCTTATATGCCATGCTACGACCAATCGGACGATTCTTACCTTGTCTACTTTGCAATAAGTACTCATTATCTTCTCTTTCTTCAATAAACCATTTAAGTTCTCTTTTCAGTGCTGCAGTAATTTGTATTCGTTTCTGTTTACCTGTTTTCTTTTCCCTCATAGATATATGGCTGCCTTTGACATCCACTACCTTCAATTTTAAAATGTCCGAGATTCTCAGGCCTGTATTGATCCCCATAATGAAGAGAATGTAATTACGTAAGCTCTTTTCCTTAAAATAGTCTTTCAGCTGCTGTATTTCTTCTGGATTACGTATAGGTTGAACAAAATTCATTATTCATTCCCTCCAGTTTCTTCAGTTTCATAAACTTCTAATCTAAGAGCAAAAGCAAGTTTATAAAACACTCTAGCCTTAACACGTCGATAAGTACGCTCGCTCATGCCAATTTCGTTATATACCATATAGTCACATACATCTTCATCTTCTAAATAGCGCTTAATGATGATGTCTCTTTGATCCTTTCCTGCACGTCCATTACCCAAACGACTAAGAAACTGATTAATCCGAAATGACGTTTGCTTAACCCACTCTTCTCGCTTACTTTGCTGTATATTAGCCATCGCTACATCTTCTAATGGCTTTCCTACATCATTTGTAGGTCCATGATATCTAATTTCATAAGAAGGAGTGACTTTCATTTCTTCACGCATCATTCCAAACTGTCTATATAAACGTACGCTTTCAAGAACACCTTCTAATTTTTTCTGCGTTGCTACCCTATCGATTTTTGGCAAGAAAGATAATTGTTTAGTCATGTAAGACCACTCCTTTTTATTTTTAAATTACTTTTGTCTTAATGCCCCGCGTCTGCGTTCATAACGTGGTCCATGAATCCCCATTAAACTTTCAATGTCACGAGTGCTTAACTTCTCTTTTCGTTTTTTCTTAGTTTTCTTTTTTGCTTGATTCGATCGCTTTTTCCACTCGCGTAATTGATCTTTTAGTCCCTTCATATTTCCCCACCTCCCTTTTCAAAATAAAAAGGACACCTATTCCTAAAACAGTTGTAATTGCTGTTTTAATGAATTGGTGTCCTCTAGTTTTCTAGCCGGACTGTATTCTGTTTGTATTCACTTTAAAATACCAGCTTGTACAAAAATGTTTCTCCAAGCTTTATTAACTTGATACTTCTCCGCTTCTTTTGTGCGACGAGCAATTGCTTTACTAATTTTTCTTTTCTTCAAAGCTTTCATTCTCCCAACCTCGCTTTAAAAGGATTATTTTGTTTAAATCTTCCTTAAATCGCACCACCATTCGTTAATCTTAAAGTAACTTCCTGTATAATACAATTAAGTAATTAATAGGAGTGTTATTCATGCCAGATACATTAAGACTCGTTATCTTTATTGTTATTGCAATCGGCGCAATCATTAACTTATATCTAGAGTTTAAGAAGCCTAAAAAAAGTATATTCTCAATAATTTTCCTCTCGATACTCCTTATTGGAGCTTCGACATTGGTAAAAGAGATTTTATCCAGACTTATATAAACAACTGAATAAAACTCAATATTCCGTCAATACTGCAGACAACCCATTTCTTAACCTGAGCAGTTAGCTTTTGCTAGCTGCTCTTTTCATTTCACAGTCACCCATTAGATAAACGTTCATATATTATTTTGTGCCATCCTTTCTACTAAGTGATCTCGTCATTTTATTTCCGCATAGCCTTTATGAGAGAGCACTTTTCGAAGGTGCTCTTTTTTATTCATCCGAATAATCATTGCAATTCTGTACATACTATCTGTAAGCTGCTTTCTTAACAGTGATTGCAGCCTGAAGCCTTTTTTGGTAATGGAGCAGTTAGCTTTTACTAGCTGCTCTTTTTGCCGTACAAGTTCCTATTTGCTTTAAAATGAATAAACTATCTTGAACCTTACTTTTCATCTATTCACTGGTTCATGACTTACAAACATAACCCCAATACATGGAATGTTTTTATGCGAGCACTCTGGAACAAGTGCTCGTTTTACTTTGGTGTTTTTCTACAAAATGAAATTTTTGTTTAGTTTTCTTTCCTGCATAATATTTCGATATCCGTTTACACTATAGTTGTATCCCATGCTACTTCTAAAAGCGTACAACAAAGCAGTTAGCTACTTCAGCTAGCTGCTTTGTTGTGCCAAATAATTTTTTATTTCTCAACAACCATTATTGGAATTAAAATCCCAATAATGTTAATATGAAAGTAACTTTCAGTCAAAATTATTAACATGTCAAGTGTTGTTCCCTTTTAAAAGGTCCTGTGTCAACCAGGGCCTTTTAAACTTGTTCCCTACTAAAATAGCTTTTTTTCAAATACTTCACGCCCATGAAAAAATTACATTTGGTATCACGTACTCTTTTACACTAAGAGCTTTGATCCGAAGAGCACTTATATATAATATAGTGCTCTTTTTGGTATGGAATGTGAAATAAAGGCTTGCTCTTAAAACCTTTTATGTAATTTTCATAGGTTTTTCCTTACACCCGTGTGTCTGTTTACTCATAAGTTGTTAAAGTATAAATATAAATTGGTAGTTAATTTATAAGGGAGGTGTAAAAATGAGTAAATTTAAAAAGAATTGTCACATACCCTTTCCATGTTCCTTTCCTTTGCCTCAAATAGGGCCTACTGGCATAACTGGACTTCCAGGACCTACTGGACCTACCGGCATAACTGGAGTAACCGGACCTTCTGGTGGACCTCCGGGGCCTACTGGACCTACCGGCATAACTGGAGTAACCGGACCTTCTGGTGGACCTCCGGGGCCTACTGGACCTACCGGATTGCCAGGAC
>NZ_JBTIWT010000001.1:396033-484660 GCF_054353775.1 Bacillus sp. 5w2
ATAACTGGAGTAACCGGACCTTCTGGTGGACCTCCGGGGCCTACTGGGCCTACTGGCATAACTGGAGCAACTGGATCTACCGGATTATCAGGAATTGTTGGACCTCCAGGACCTACTGGGCCTACCGGCATAACTGGAGTAACCGGACCTTCTGGTGGACCTCCGGGGCCTACTGGGCCTACTGGCATAACTGGAGCAACTGGACCTACCGGATTATCAGGAATTGTTGGAGCTACTGGGCCTACTGGACCTACCGGACTTACAGTATCTGGGTTATCTCATTATGCTTATGTTTTCAATACAGCAGCTCAAGTTGTTGCCTTAGAAGCACCTATTCTTTTTAATTCACATGGTAGAATGACATCTGGTTTTACTCATACGCTGGGAACTTCTCAATTAATGGTTCTTAATGCAGGTGATTATAAAATTTCTTTTTCTGTATCAGGAGTTGAACCTAATCAATTCACACTTTTTTTAAATGGCGCTCCGGTTACCAGCGCAGTTTATGGATCAGGTGCAGGGACTCAACCAAACAACGGGCAAACAATTATCGCTTTAGCTGCAGGTGATATTATTACCCTTAATAATCATACTTCTGCTGCTGCAGTTACTTTGCAGACTTTGGCAGGTGGAACACAAACGAATATAAATGCTTCGATTGTAATTGAAAAATTAAATTAATTTAATCATTTATTTCTTGAAACTCTAGCAGTTAATAACCTAGAGTGGATTCTTTTTTTAACAAGCAGTTAGCTTTTGCTAGCTGCTCTTTTAATTAAAATAACGATTTTGTTTTAATTTTGCTAACTACCCTTCCCTTGTATAAATGCACCTTTTTTACATACCATATTAAAATTCAAATAATCCTCTTTTAGGACGGTACAAATATGAACAAGACATTCACATACATTTTAATCTTCTTTTGTGCGGTGTTTTATATTGTAATTATTGGCTGGATTGTCTTTCTAAACTTTATTTAAGAGCATTTTATTCCTCCAAGTAAGAAATCTAAGAACAAACATAAACATTTATAATTAGTTGGCATAAGGAGCGCACTACAAGGCGCTCTTTAGCTTTAAAATAAGAATTTTGTTAAAAAATTAATAAATTCTCCAGCATGGTGCACTCTATACCTAAAAGGACTAATTATGAAAATTCTAAAATACATTACCCTTACATTTGGCTGGATTATATATGCTGCATTTTTGTATGCAATATTCTTTTTATGATCATTCTCCCTATCCATAATTTTCAAATTTATATAGTACATAAACTTCCATCTTCCCAAAATAACTATTTTGTTTCAAAATTGCACCACCATTAAAAACATACATACAATATGATGTGAACCTTTTTTTCAATATACATCTTGGTCATCAAGCACTTTTAAAAGCGCTCCTTTTATTTAAATAAGGATTTTGTTTAATTTCCATTAACCTTTTTGATCCTTTTGAATACATTATTATTGCAAGGAATTCCATAGAGTACTCTCGTCCAGTCACCTCGAATTTCTTGCATACTTTGTGTAAATAACCCGTTATAACTAGCGGGTTATTTTATTTTTGATTACAAGATAACTATTTTGTTATAAATCAATCGTAATTAATTCCGTCTTCCAGCAACCAATTCAATACATAACTTGCCTCATAATTAAATTGATTTCCTATGAGCCGTTACCTACCAATAAAAACAAGCATCTAATAAAATAAGAAATTTTTATATTTTGATAAAAACTATTAAATGAATGAAAGGATGTTGTATATGTGTTGTTGTCCAGATCCTCAGTTCGTCTCTGTTTCTACATGTAATACTTTTACTACGACAGGGGGGGATGTAGTTGGTGGAGCTACAGTATTTAACAATACTGGCGGTCCAGTCCTTTCTGGTTATGTTACTCTAACTAATAATCCTGCAAGTGGTATTATCACTGCTTTTTTAGCAAATAATGGTACAAACATTATTGGCCCAATAACTCCAGGAAATAGCCAAACTGTTTATGTGTCTAACATAGGAACTTTGGTTGCCTTTTCTGGTACCGCTAGCCAACCTGTAAGTGGTAGAGTCTGTGTCGATGCTGCACGTCAAGTAGCTTAGCCTGTATAGAAAAAGATATTAATTCATTTTGGATTTAATATCTTTTTCTTAATTTATTTACAACACTTATACTATAGAAATGAGGCATTAAATATGAAAAAGGACTTTTGGAGTTTTAAATATCCAATTCCAATACCATGTGCTTTTCCAATCCCAATCTGTAATTCATTACCAACACCAAAAGAAGAACAAAAACTTGTGTGTAATGACATTTGTGGTAATTTTCTACTTAGTGACAACATTACCTTGCTAGAAGTTTGGGAAAAAAAAATTAGTCAACCCGTTACTGCTACAGTTACGATTTTTAACAGTTTACAAAGCTCACTTATTGAAGCTGATGTGCAACAAAACACAGGTAACTCAATTCTTTTCACAGTTCCTCCTGGAAATTCGATTTCCAAAACGATTGAAGATATCAAGGCCGTTACCATTGGCCTCACCGAATCTGGTAGTGCAAATGGAAAGTTTTGTTTAGATATAGTTTTCACTATAAAGTCCCTATAACTATTCTGAAGGGGCTTATACATATTTCCACAAACCTCCCTTGTTCCTTAACAAAATTCAAATTTGATTAAAGTAACTGTGTTTTTCGTTCTTCCATACGAATTACTTTTCCACTTTGATATACAAATGATTGTTCACCAAATCCTCCTTGAGGTGGTTCTATTAGTTGGACCTGACCATTTTTAACAACATATATTCCGTTTATTTTCAAATCTATTTCAGCTGTCATTTCTACAAGATTTTCTTTTCTAATTCCCATCAAGATCACTCCCATATGTTATAATTACTTTGTCGAAGCAAGTCGGGAGCAATCTCGGCTTTTTTGTTTGTCTATAGATATTCCAAAACATTTTCAGGAATAAATGATTGTTCCAACGATAAATATAGTCGTATTGAAATCGGTTCTTTATTATCTCTCGCAGACTTGCAAAGTTCCTCCGCTTCTTCCCAATCGAACTGCTTATCTTCCACTCGCTTAAACCTCCAAATTCCAATTGTATATTCCTCAAATAATTCATACTGATCATTTGGCGCTGTTGTTGGTTTTAATTCATCAGTAGCTCTTACTTGCTTTGGTACTTGTACAACTACATCCGTAAAACGAACTTTAGAATTCAATCGATGAATGTGTGCTTTCTCAGTATCGAATGCTACTACAGGCTCAACATCAAATATTGTTAACTGCTTTGGCATTACAATCCTCCTAAGCCTCTTTTTTATATTTAGATAACACTTGTTCTAAACGTTTCCGTTCAGCTTCTAATTCGATTTCACTATGCTCTACTGACTGAGGATGTGTTTCCGTATCTTGAGTATGTAACCAATCAGGAACAATTTCTTTTCGAGCATTACTTCTCCCACCACGAGACTGGTATTTCTTACGGAATTGAGCTTGTGCAGCTTCAACATCAGTAATACTCTTATACCCCTTAGCATGCCAATCTCTTAAAATACCTTGTACATAAGACATATTAGGTGCATTCTTTTCTAAAGCTATTTTCATTGCTTTAATAACAAGCTGTGCATTCAAATCTTCAATCCATGCATTAATACCCTCAGCTACAAATGGTTTAAGAACTCCAAAATTTTGCTCATAGAATGCTATTGGATTTTCTTCTGCAACTTTTTTATCTCTTGAGCAGCTTGCTGCTTCTTCTTTTGTTTTTGTTTCTTCTTTTTCTTTTTCTTTTTCTTTTGTTTCTGTTTTTGTTTCTTCTTTTTCCTTCATAGGGTCTTCGAAGCCCCTTATAAGCCACTCAAAACGAGCTTGGAAGTATTCCTTAATACGAGGAATTTTAATATCTTGCTGCTGTTCTAAATCTAAACATGTCTCATAAAAATCAATTAAAAAATCTTCACACTTAATATTCTGGATTTCTTTTAACACACACTTTTCAATATTCATATTTGTAATAGCATTGAATTTAAGCCAATTAATCAACATAATTTCTTTCGTCTTTTTGTTGTAATGAATTTTCCCGTAATCAGCAAACCGCTCTAGCAGCTTCTCAACCGTTTCACGGTTATATCCTGTATCCATTTCTATCACTCGTAATGGAAGCTCATAGATACCACTCTGAGAAGTTTTGCTATTAGTCATTAAGTATAAGTAGAAGTATTTCTCCTCCGGTGTAAGATCTAAAACGAAAGCATCTTGCCAATATGAAACTTGAACAGGTCTATAAACTGCCATATTATTCATCCTCCATTGTTTTACTTGATTTGCTTTGATATACTTAATCCAATTCTATTTTTAGAAGGACTCTCTATAAGAGTCTAAAATCTATCACTCTGCCAAGTGATAGATTTTTTATTTTCTTCGACTAACTACTGATGCATTGATCCCCTGCCCTTGAAGGCTTTTAACAACTACACGATAACTCTTTGATACATCGTGATCCTCTTTTTCATTACGAAGGCTCTTGAATTCTTTTGCGCATCTATTTAATTCCTTCTCCCAATGATTTGCTTCATCTAATGAACCAGCATTGAACATGTTATGAATACATGTCACCATACAGTTATGTAATTCATTTGCAAAGGTAAAATCCCCTGGTAGAACTAAATCAAACAGACGATTACATTCTGATTTCATGACTTATTCCTCATTTCTAGTAATTTGATACTGTACGCATCGTTATGACCAGAAAGTATATTAAGGGGTTAGAGTTAACTAATCTTTCTGGTCATAACGACAAGCACAACAGCTTGTCGCATTAAATTGTTATATGCTATAATTTATCTATTGTCATGATTGGCTATCGCAGGCTACGCGGTGGCCTTTCCTTTTTTCTTTTTGTTTTTCAAAACGAACGCTGCTTCTATAATTCGAATCCTTATCTCCATTAATTTCTTCTCTTGTTTTAGATTCCTTGCTTTCATATAGTCCCCACAAACTGCTGCAATTCTAATATCACCATATAAATTTGCTTCCTTACGAATTAGCGTTTTATATTGATTTAAAGTTGGACTTGCATAATCAATTGTCATAACTTAAACCTCCCCAATAAAATAATTAAATTAACCTTTTATATACTTCCTAGCTCGTAATGATACTTTCCAGTACTTAAAAATTTCTTTCATTGAAAAACCATATTGATCACATAGGACCGCTACGAGGCTCATCATTGAACCTGTAGCATCCATGATTTCATGCATTACCTTTTTCAAATCCTCTTTCTCTCTTTCAGACCAAGTTTGTGAAGGTTTAAACCAACATACTGTATCGAGTTGTTCCAACGCTTCATTGGTCTCTTGATAAACCATGTATCTCATACTTGTAGGATGAAGATCTATATGCTCTCCATTAAAGAATGGGACACTTACATCCCCCGTTGCTTCACTCCACATTTTAAAAAACAACTGCGGATCATCGATTCCTTCAGTAATACATTTTCGTACATCTTCTGGTAAACGTCGTTGTTCAGTTTCATATTTTGCTAGTGACTCACGACTCACGGGGATTTCTAAGGAGAGTTGTTCTTGGGTGATTCCCTTTCGTTTTCGTGCCATAGCAACCTCTTTTCCTATGGACATCGTTTACTTCCCCCATTCGTACCTAAAGCAATATTTATTTGTGACAACTTACTATGGTAATTTATTATTAGACGGATTCTTTAAATGGATTGTAATACTCAGTATTATTTTCGATCCATTCAGTGTGATTTTCCATCCACTTAAAAAGAAGGTGTGTAGGAATAAGAACTCCCGCTTCGCGACATACTGGAAAATCAGAACGGTTTAATAACTCAGATGCTTTTGTACGTTTGATATGTAACAGTTCCATTAATTCCGTAATAGTTAAAAATGGTGGTAATTCTTTCATTGGTTGAAGGTGCTCAGTTGCTTTTTGTACTTCTTCTCGGATTATTTTACGGAATGATTCGATGTCGAAGTTAATCATATATACCACCTCTTCATGTAATTATTTGTTCCTTTAAGGAACATTGCTTCCCAAAAAAATATGTCCAATCAAAATTCAAACTTCCCCCTATTTTTTTAGCTATTTCTACAGAAGGTGTTTTTGTTCCATTTTCAATATGAGTGTAATAACTTCTAGATATTTTGCATTTATTTGCAATATCTTCATGCGTATAACCTTTTACACATCTAAATTCTTTTAACCAATCTCTCAATATTATGACCTCCTTGTTTCTTAAAAGAACATCTTAACAAGATTATAAGTTACTTTAAGGAACAAATCAACAAAAATGTTACCTAAAGGAACAATTATTCAAGTTACTATTAGTAACACAAAAATTCGTTTATAATTAAAAGTAAGATTTAAATATAATGGTGGTGACTACTTTGAATACTTTTGGTGAAAAATTGAAGTGTTTACGAGAAGAGAAAAAGAAAGATAACGCTAAATGGACACAAACACATGTAGCTAATCAACTAGGTGTTGCTCGTACTACATATACTGCATATGAAAATGACACTAAACAACCACCTATGGAGACTGTATTGAAGATAGCCAATCTTTTTTCAGTTTCTACTGATTTTTTATTAGGCAGAGTATCTAATTGTAAGCAAACTAAATCATCTGACATAGATACCATAATAAATGATCCAGAACTAGGTCTCTGGTTTAAAAATATTAAAGAGGCTTCCCCTGAGAAACGCGAGGAATTAAAACGTTTTTGGGAGTTTATGATGCAAGGAGAGAAAAATCAAAAATAAATATGAACGATGGGACATATAGCAAAGCAAAGAAAAACATAACATTTTTACACTCTCCAGTTCTTATATAAACTGGAGAGTGTTTTGGGACTACCATTCTAAAATAGAATCAAAAATCAAATCTCAGATAAATTACACAAGTGGGAATCAATTATTAAACAAGCAAAGTTCAAGAGAGATGCTTTCCTTGAGATTTATATAAAATAACCGTTAGAATCTGTAAAACAGTTCTAACGGTTATTTATTTGCAGTTACTTTAAAATGATGCCTATGCTATTGTTTCAAACTGCTCAATATAGCTTCTAATAGAGTTAATTAATAAAATTACATTCTCATTATCTACATTCTCTGATTTTGTAGGACCATACCCTAAAGATTCATTTCTTTTATGAATAATGTCATAGATTTTAAAACTTGCATCAACTAATCTCTTAATATCACTATCTATTAATACGTTTCTCTTGTCTAAATGCTCTAGAAACTCAATATGATGGCCATTGGTTAAACCACCCAAACGAATATTATATTCTTTACTTAGTACACTTTGAATAGATAAATATAACTCTCTTTCAAATAAACTTACTTTTTGCAAATCAAAAACTACAGCATTATCTGTTTTCAATTCTCCTAAGAACTTCTTCATTTCTGGTAATTTCTCTATCATTTTGTCCTCCTATTTCTAAAGCTTCTTTACAAACAGTAAATAAAGCCTCTATTTCATTCAAAATTTCTAAAAGCTTTACTTCTGTTGGAAAATCTAATTGGAATCCTACTGCTCTCGTATAATTTAACCTCCACTTTGATAAATAAATATAATTATCTCGACTAAGTGGTGTGGACTCTATTATGCCTACTAAATTATCAAATACAGAAATCCGACCAAATGTAGGATTGGATAATTTAAAACATGTAAGAAGGCATATATTTCTACAAATAAAGAATAATTGTGAAAGATCGTATTCATTCAATCCGTTTTTTTGCAAACTCGATTTTGCACTTATAAAGAGATTTTCATATATTAGATAGTTCTTTTTAAAATTAGTAAAAGGTTCTAGGTCATTATATAAATTCAGATTGGATTTTGTGTAAAGGATTCTTCCTTCAAGTTTTAAATGCCATAAAAACATAGAACCTTCTAATAGTAACTGCTTATATGTACTTATCGTATAAAGAGAAATACCTATATTATTAAATGGTAATTTAGTTTTTATTAAATTAATAATCTCTGTTATTTGAACTTGCGGAACATCATCAACCAACAAAAATATATCTACATCTGAAAAATCATCTTCATCTTCTCTTGCTTTTGAACCAAAAAGAACAATACTTAATAGGCCCTTAATTCCCTCGAAATCATCCCTTTTATTCACTTGGCTATCCTCCTATATACGCCCGAAACTAAAAATCCAATAAAAATTAATCCTAATACATTTTCAACTGCAAACAATAGTATACTTGCCGTTCCAAGTGGTGTGTAATGACCATATCCAACAGTTGTAAAATTAGTATAGCTAGCATATAGAGATTCCCAAAAATTCAATTTGGTATGGATATTTCCACTTGCTGTTACAGCTAAATAATCCTTATCAGTAAAATAATAGATTAACATACCAAACATAAGAATCATTAATATTGCTGTTCTAAACAATCGAGACAATTTCAATCCATATCCCCAAATGAAATCATTCATCTGCAGCATAATATAATTGAATAATGCACCAGTTCTCGAGACTAGATCTTCTCTGTTTCTATGATAACTTGTCCTACACATTACTCTTTCTAACAGCAATTCTTTTTCTGTATCATATATCTTTACTAATATTGCATCACTAGACTTGTTATCGCCTAAATCTAATTGGTTCTTTCTTAATTCTTTTAACAATGCTACCTTTAAATTTGGTTCTGTTGGTAAACACCCTAGAATTTCTTTAAGGTTCAACTTACAATTTCTAAATTTTACGTATCTTAAATTACATGAATTAAAATTAGCATTTTCTAGGTCACAATCTTCAAAGGTGGATCCAGTAAAGTCTACATTTACAAATTTCGCTTTACGTAAATAACACCTTTCCAGACGAGTCTGTGTAATTGCACATGTAGAAAACTCAGCATATTTCATACCTAAATTCACCAGTTTACTTCTCATTAGTTTTATATTACTTAATCTTAAATTATCCTCTTCATCATCAGTTATTTCAATTCGATTTGAATGAGCATTAGATTGTACATTCTGTAAATCAATTAATCGACTTACCATTTTAATTCAACTCCTACTATAATTTACATCTCGAAACAAAAAGGCCCTACTTATTGCACCATTCTTTGATAAAGTTATATAATAAAGTATTTTAATAGTTAAATAAAAAGGACGAGCATACATACTTTTTTACGATTTTCTTATACTTAACTTTTTTCTTTATGTTTAATTATTTCCCTAACAACTTATTTTAGAGTTCTTTTATATTTAGGGGAATTTTCCAATATTTGATACTTATGGATGTACATAATTTTCATACCATATTGTTCTTCTAGTGTTCTCCTTAAATTCTCTGCTTTTACTGGAAATCTTTCAGCAACAATACAAACAACCTTATTTTTATTTGTATCTTCCAACATAGAGACATTTTTTACTACTTTTCCTATTTCTTTATCTGCAATCATCCCTAATTTTACCTGAATATATAATTTTTCTTCTTCATTTTCAGCTAATATATCAATTTTAAAGTCTTGATCATAGTTAGGAGGTGCTTCTTCAGCTTGATAGTTCATACTTTTAAAAAAATCTATAGCTGCTCCCTCAGCTAATTGTCCTTTTGCTACCTGATATGTATTCAAAAACTTAGACAAATCCTTTTGTTTAGCTGCCATACCATCCGGATGAGGTGTATTGATTACCGAACCTTCAAAATTTCCAATGAATATATTAATTACAAAAAAATCTTCAGGATTACTTATAATTGTATTGATAATCTCTTCAATTAATTCTTCCTTGACAGTAATTGAAATATCTTTTGTAATAATTAAATTACATATTTCATCAGAATTATCTTTCATAAATTGTATGTGAAGTTCACCTATATTTTCATTCATATAGTAAATATCATATTGCTCACTAGATGCCGTTCTAATGCCTCTTCTAAATCTAAAATTATAACTATCCATTAAACACACCCTCTTATCTATAATCATTACAGTATATAATACTACTATCCACTAGTTTACCACTGATTAAATAAACTTATCTATTCTGTTATTCCATAGACAAACTGAAAGTCTTACATATAAATCCGGCGACCTATCTCTCTAGAATTTATATGTTTGTTTATTTGTTCTTTATTCTTCACTTTTAAATTATTATATTATATATAATAAAATATTTATTAAGCAGAAAGGATATTATAATGAATTTTTTACAAAGACTCAAAACAAATTTTAAAGACGGATCAGCTGCCGATAAGTTAAGCATTATTAGTAGTATTGTTACAATTTTCGGAGCCTTTAGTATACCATCTCTTATCTACCTACAATACGCCCCTAATTTTTTCTTTGCTGGTTTTTTAATTTGTATGTTCTTTACGGTTTCTCTAACTATAATCTATTTGGGAATTGTATTAGTGCAAATTTGTTGGGGATGCTTTGAATCTACAATCCCTAAAATAATAATTTTTTTAGGGATTATAGGTATTGGCTTATTCCTATTTTCCATTGTATTAAGCTTTTTACCCGCTGCCTATCGAGATGTATTTTCAAAGATTACACAACTTTAACACAGTGAACATAAAGAAAAGGTTGGCCATCTGCCTCCTCTCTTTATGTTAATTTAGATTATTAATTGCACAATTAGAATAATAAAGGATATGCCTTATATATATATTTCACTGTAATTTCCAATGTATAGAAAGTTAATACCGTATATATTTTAGAAGGGCTTCCTACTCAATCTAACTTTTTGAAATCTTATAAGCAATAAATATGATATAAGTAACTGTCTATCATATTTTCATACTTTTTTACCCTCTCCTTTTCCTATCCTTCCAAGTTTATCATTTTTGTTATATTATAAGAACGTACGTTCTTATAATACGAATGGAGTGAAACTATGTTTCAATCGCAACCCTACTACACAACACAACTTGAAGACTATATCCAGCACTTGTACCAATCCTTATCTATTTTTGTTCCCGAGCAAATTGATATGATGGAGATTGCGAAAAAGCTAAACATTTTGCTGTACTTTGCTCCGTTTGGAAGTCATGCAATGGAAAGAAATCAAATAGCTAATTTAGTTATTGATAATCGTATCTCTCAGCAAGAACAATGGGAGGATTTTGGCCATGAGACTTGTCATATCCTATTTCATTCAGGTAATCAATTATTAATGCATCAAATGTTTCTAAATTATCAAGAAGCAAAGGCTAAAAACTTCGCACAACAATTTTGTGTACCTACTTTTATGTTACGAAAGCTTCCTCCCCTACAGTTAAAAGCATATATAATCTCAGAAAAATTTAATGTAACAACACAGTTTGCTGAAAAAAGGCTTTTACATTATGAAAATCAATTATTAGCAAGTAAATTACAAAATCAAATATCACAATACTGTAATTTTCAAAAATAAAGATTCAGGAGGTATTGAATATGAAAGGAAGTTTTCGTAAACGTGGAAATACGTGGTCTTTTACAATAGATATCGGTATAGATCCCGCAACAGGAAAACGCCAGCAAAAAAGTAAAAGTGGATTTAGAACAAAAAAGGAAGCCCAAAATGCTGCTGCAACGATGATTACGGAGATAGAGAAAGGCATATATTTTGATGACAAACAATTAACTGTTTTAGATGTATGGGAAAAACTAAAACCTCTTCGAAAAGCTGAATTAAAAATTACATCTTATGAAAAAGACATGAGCTTAATTAGACTCTATATCCTTCCCCCTTTTGGTTATAAAAAAATTAAAAGTATTAAACCTGTAATGATTCAAAGCTACTATGCTGAACTTAAGGAAAAAGGACTATCAAATGGTACAATCAGCAATATCCACCGCTGCCTAAGATGCATTTTCAAACACGCTGTAGAATGGGAAATCATACATGATAATATAATGAATAAGGTTAAAAAACCACGTGAAGAGCAAGGTGAGATGAAAACATGGTCGAGCGAAGAATGTAATCGATTCCTCCAGTATCTAAAAGAAAAAAATATTAAGTACCATATGTTCTTCTTACTCGCAATCTATACAGGTATGAGACGTGGAGAATTACTTGCACTAACGTGGAAAGATATTGACTTTGATAATAAACGTATCCTGGTTAATAAATCACTTGTAAAAACAGAAAAAGGACTATTTAAAGCTGCTACAAAAACTAAGTCCTCAAATAGAAGTATTAGTATATCTTCTTTTGTTATAGGAAAGTTACAATCCTACTACTCCTATAAAAAGAAAGAATTTTTCCGTTGGGGTATACACTTGAATGAAGAGGCGTTTATTTTCACCGGCAATACGATACATTCGCCCTTACATATAGATGCTCCTCATCGCTTTTTGAATGATCACTATAAAAAAGCTGGTGTTCCTCGGATTCGTATACACGACTTACGACATACTCATGCTACACTTATGCTTCAGGCTGGAGAACATCCTAAAATCGTACAAGATCGCTTAGGACATTCATCTATTCAAATGACTTTAGACAAGTATAGCCACATCACACAGAACATGCAGCAACAAGCAGCAGAAAACTTCGAGAGCATAATAAAATCTAATGAAAACACCTGATAACAAATGAAAAGATTTAATGTGAGCAAAATGTGAGCATCGAGGAAAACCAACACTTATAAACCTTGATATAATAAGGTTTTCCATACTATATCGTTGAATCTTGGGAGAAGAATGAGCAGTTTTAGGGTTGTTCGTTTTATATTAATTGAGTGGAAAATACGAGCAAATAATCGACTTTTAACTTAACTGTATTTGATAAATTTTCATTAAAGATTTATTAAAACGATTAAACCGTTTAGCCACATATCTGCAAAGTAAATCTCGTGGAATTAAAGGCGCAGTGAGAGCCTATACTAAAACTGGTCTCGTAAAAAGATTTGACGATCCTCTACTTATTGAATTAGATAAATTAGAGGCTATGCTAAATGAAAATAAATAATAGTAAACCGACTTCGAAAAACGCCTCAGATATGTAGAGGAACAAACTGATAGAATCTTAAAGGAAACTTGCATGTATCCCCTTTTTAGAAAAACAAGTAAAACTTTAGTCAGTGGGGTTTTATTCACCCACCACGCGAGTAAAGGTGTGAAAAATTTTGAGTAATATGAATAAAAGCCGAATTGAAATTCTAAAAATGAAAGCAAAAAGAAATGGTAGTAGAAAAGAACTGATAGACGAACTTTCTAATATTGTTACAGTTTCTATGGACTCATTTATGGATCCAGAATCTAATGATTTATTTTGTAAAGACTTATTTAATACGCTAGCACAAACTTCAAACATAAAAAATTTTGGTAGCACTAATTATGAAGAAAACAGAATACTATCAATAGCATTGTTAAAAGAAATAGCTAAAACTATTAAATTTCCAGTTAATCAAGGGAGACTCTTTTTCTCTAAGGGTGGTAAATTTGAAGCAGTTAAACTGAACATTGCTGAAGTATTTGAGAATTTAGAAGCGTTATCAACCATATCAAGATTTCTAACTGGATATGCAGATTTTGTATTAGTTGGGGACGATTTAGAATTCGGGATTGTTATTGAGCGCACTGAATACCACTACGAATTCAGTATGTGGGGCGTATCCACAATATGAAATACGAAAATACAAAAGACCACTTCAAAAATGAGAGTGGTCTTTTTATTACTTTATCTATCAACCTTTCCAAATTATTCATATCAACACTTTCTTTTAAGACCTTCTCTTCCTAGGACCTATAATTAATTTAATCGCCGTTCTTTCTTGATCATTAATAGTAACCTCTTGAAATGCCGGAACAAAGGCCAAGTCAATACCACTTGGAGCGACAAATCCTCTTGCAATCGCAATTGCTTTAATTGCTTGATTTAAAGAACCCGCTCCAATTGCTTGAATTTCCACATTACCACTTGTTCTTAGTACACCTGCAATTGCACCTGCAACTGAATTCGGTTTTGATTTTGAAGATACCTTTAATATATTTTCCATGTAAGTTGCTCCCTCTATTATTTAATCTCTCTTTTGTTACGGTTTAAAATATTTCAACGTATCTTTAACTACTATTCACACCAAAAGCAAACAATACTACATATGTACATTCATTCGATACTTTTCGTCTTCTTCCTGCTCCACTACGTAAATAAAGAGTAACAACCATAAACTCTAATATACAAACGTTTTAAAAGACAGACATTCACTTAAACGATCACATCATTGCAACTGAGACTACTGGTTTTATTTTTACATGTGAAAGTAAAATATGCGTTCCCGCTCCACTACAACATTCCAATATATTCCACTTATATTCTTATCAAATCATTAACCTTTTTTCTTCAAAAATTGTTACAGCTACTATTCTATTACTATATTTCATCGTATTAGCACTTTATACTCCAAATCTATCACCTTTTATATAAGACAGGCATAAAATACTACGAGTATACACTTCATTCATAATAGGGGGTAATATATTGGGTTCATACCATCATTCTTCAAACTCAATTAAAAAATGTTCATGTAAATCTTCTTCTAGCTCATATAAAAAATGCTCATGCAATTCCTCTTCTAGTTCCTGTAAAAAAAGCTGTCCAGCATACGGCACTTTTTGGCAAACTGAGTTTATAACTGTTCCTTTTGGCGATCCTTTTCCATTTAATCACGTTGGCCCTATAGCAGGAGGAGTTTCCCTACTGAATCCGACTACGATACAATTTAGTCAAGCTGGTGATTATAGAGTTTCTTTCATTTCAAGTATTAACACTACTTTAAACCCTGTATTTCCACATATTCCAGTCATGACTATATTTTTAAATAATAATCCACTTGCTAATAGTCAAGGTGACTTTGCTTTTCAAATGAATACTTCATCAAATAACGAATGTCTTCAACTAGCAGGCGAAACGATTGTTACAGTACCAGCTAATTCAACTCTTCAACTGAAAAATAATAGTGGTTTTAATCGCCAAAGTATTATAACTTGTGATAATGGTATCAATTCAGTTGAATTAACAGTTATAAAACTAAGTTAATAATCATCTTCACGTTCAGATGCTATTTCAGCATCTTTTTTTATAATGTTCTTTAGATTCCCATCATCAAACATAAATTCTAGTGTACCTTTCTGTTAATCTAATAAACATGAAAAAAGTACCGAACTCTTCTACTACAAAAGTTCGGTACTTATTATATTACAAACTTCTCATTCTTTCTTACTTCTCCACATAAACAGACTTAACAATTGTACGATTATAAGGCTGCCCTTCTTTATTCATTCCTTTTATATCCATCGTAACGTTATATACTCCCGGTTGCTTTATGTCCTTCAAAGCACCAGTAAATGTATTGTTATTAGCATTTTGTAATTCATTAAATTCAGAGACTAGTTTTCCTTCTTTATTCACGATTCTTACTGTTATAGAAAGATCTCCTTTCATTTCAGGTGCCACAGGTGATTTTTTCAGTTTATACTCAGATTTATTCGCTTTAACTTTTGTAGGCATTTGGAGAACAAATGGCGCGCCACTATTGTAATCGCTTACAACTAAATATGCATCTTTCGACTGCTTCGCCATCATTTTAACTTTCCATTCTCCTATTTCCATTTTATCAAGTTTAAAGGTTCTAATTGTCGCACCACCAAAGAAAGATTGACCTTCACCAGTAGTTATAACGCTATCCTTATTTGTATATATTTTTCCTTTTGGGGATATCATTTGTACTTCTACATCCGAAGAAGCAGTTAATATAGAAACGATTCCTACTGCCTTTTTATCAACCGCAACAGTTTGCTCTATCCACTGATTTTGTGGCAATTCCCCTCCTAAAATGTTTTGGTTTGAAGTTGTATTTAATTGTTCTATATTTTCATTTGAACTAGTGCTAGATGCTACTAAAGCTGGAACTGGTACATTTGCTGTACGTAAATATGGTTCAATTCGTGAGAAAACAGCTGATCCCTTTCGTATATTATCATGATCAAATCTGGAATCTGTAAATAAATGAGTTCCATACGGCAGCTTAGCACTCCACTCATTTACTAGTCCATCATTTGAACCGTATGATGACAAATATAATCCGCCCATTGATAACGCGGAAAATACAGGGCCCCAGCTAGTCCCAGTAACTGTATAATAACGGTTTAATTTAGCTGCTGGATTATTATCAATCGTTGAACGAAATTTTGCCATTTCGCCCATTTGTAATGAGTACGTACCATCATCTTTTTGACCTAATATAGAAGCCAGCCATCCTGCCCACCAACTATATGATAAGTCCGCTAAATTTGATCCATGATGTGGCGTCGCAAGCGTAATAACATTTCCGACAAATCGATTTGCACCATATCCTACTAATGCAGCCTGTGTATCTATACCGCCTTTACTATGTGCTACAATATTAACTTTTTTACCGAAATGATTATATATCTCTTCTAATTTTTGTGCTAACAATTTTCCGTTATCCCACTGACTAGCCGACCCTTTCCCAGCAGCATCATATAATTGTATAAATACTGTTTGATAGCCTGCTTTCAAAGCATAGTCATACATATCATTTATATCGTGATACACTGTCTTTCCATACCAACTATCAGCATTCCCATTCCGTCCTTGCACAAAGAGAATTGGAGGCTTATTCCCATCGTAATTAGCAGGTTTTTGACCTAAAAACCATTCTCCAGGTGTAAATACTTCTTTATCTGGAAATCCCGTTTTAATCTCTTTTACTTCTTCCGCTTCTATCTTCGTACTAACAGTCATTGGAGCCATAATAAAAAATGCAAGAAGTAATACCATACACCTTTGCAAAATCCTCATTAACATTCCCCCTTTTTTTTGAAAGGAAGCACTATTTTCACTCTAGTTATTTATTTCTGACTTATTTTGCAAGTGAAACAAATAATAACTGTCCTTTCTTATGAAACGTTATTCTCTCAACACTTATTCATTCCTTTTCCTATTCAGCTCATTAAAAATTTCTCAATATATTTCTAGCTAAAAAAGCTGCGTATAAAAGGTCTTTATCCTAACCTTTTATACGCAGCTTCTTTATTATAAATCAATAATATACTCATCATCATATTTATCGTATTGGAGCCCTGACCCTATTTTTGATTCCGTAACTTGATCTCTTAAAAACGGTGCAGCATCCATTTTGCTAGTTGCAATTTCAATTCCATATTTTTTCGTTAAATGAGCCAACTCTATTAAAAACCACTCTCTTCGTAATGTAACTGGAATATCAAATGTTCTTCTTTTCATATATAAAAGCACCTCTTTAATTTCATAACTTAATGAACATCACTACATGCACGTGTGAAAACTACCTTTCATCACTAACATCCAATGAAACATTATAGTATATGCATGTCCATTTTAAACGTGCTATTACAAAACATATTTTAGTTTACATAATCATATTATGTAAGAGTAGAAGAGAAAGGTATATCCCTTCCCTTCTACTCTAGAAACTTAAATTAAGAACATCTTGGTACACCTAAAGCTAAGAATAAACCTGCTACTCCCGCAGTAATCGGTACTTTTAACGTAATAACATCGTCTACTTTCGTTACTAAAAAGAAAGCATTACCTTCTTGTAATATACAAGTTACCAATAATTGAAATTCCATTTAAACCCCCCTCCTTTCAATCGATATATTATACTTTATGAATTTTCTTTAAAAATGTAATAGGGAATATATCTATTTTTCCTTATATACGAAATAAATGTTTATAAGTCTATTAAAAATACTAATTTTCTAAATTTATATAAATCGTGTAATATCCAATAAGTTCCTATATAATCAATAGTGAAAATCTTACAAATGGAGGTATAAAAATGGCGATTTTGAGTAATATTGGTGCAGCTTTATTTTTTATTGCTTTTATTCTTTTAATACTATGTATCATTTCATTCTTTAAGAAAAATGGAAAAGCAAAACAATATGGTCGTCCTACTGTTATTCTTTTTATGATTTCAATTCTCTTAATAGGAATGGGCACTACAAAATCTGAACACCCAGTCATCGATTTTTTTGCTACTTTAAGTTTAATTTTATTTATTTTTTTCCTTGTTCTAGCAATCTTATCCGTAATTAAAAAGACAGGTGTAGCAAAAAAACAATTTATTATCACTGCTATTTTATTTGTCATTTTTGTTGCATTATCAAGTATTTCAGCTCCTTCTTCTGAAAAGACGACAGCAACAAATAAACAAGTCGCTTCTAATAATGCAGAGAAAAAAGATGATAAAAAGAAAGAAGCGGACGAGAAAACTCAAAAGCAAGAGGATGAGAAGCGTCTAGCCGATGAACAAGCTCGTAAGCAAGAGGATGAAAAACGCCAAGCCGAAGAGCAAAAACGTCTAGCTGATGAACAAGCTCGTAAACAACAAGAAGAACAAAAACGTCTAGCTGATGAACAGGCTCGTAAACAACAAGAGGAGCAAAAACGTCTAGCTGATGAACAAGCTCGTAAACAACAAGAAGAGCAAAAACGTCAGGCTGATGAACAGGCTCGTAAACAACAAGAGGAACAGAAAAAAGCACAGCAAGCTCAAACACAACCTGCTGCAGGAAATACTAGTAATGCATATTACAAAAACTGTGATGCAGTTAGAGCTGCTGGGAAAGCTCCGTTATATAAAGATCAACCAGGGTATAGCCGTAAACTAGACAAAGATGGCGATGGAGTCGCATGTGAAAAATAGCAATAAAAAAGAAGCTTCTAGTAAGCTTCTTTTTACTATTACGTATAGAATCTTATTACTCTTCCATTCTCGGAAGCCCTATATCAATTCAAATTGGTATCTTATTTTTTTATACTTGTAACATTAATCATTAACTGGGTCAATACTCCAATTAATGATTTCAATATGTTTCACCTCCACTTTTCCTTTGACAAGAAGATGTGGAATTAGGTGAAACATCCCGAATTTTCTACCCTTTTCATATTCCTCTCTGTAATATTCTTTTGTACAGATATTTAAATGCTTTAATTCTCTATATTCATTAAAGTTGATGAGTTCTATTTCACATTCTTTTAATTCTCTAATTGGTCCACCCCAATTCTGCTTTGAGTACTTGTATATTGCCATACACTCACCATTCAGTGCGCTAATAGGAATTTTATAAAACAGTTTATTTGTATGAATGTTTACTCCTATTTCCAGTAGTACTTTATAAATCTCATAAGGATGCATTGGTAAAAAATGCACGACATCATTCCATAAACATTCAAGTTTTGGTATTTTACGTGTTAATAAGTTCTCTCTTTGAGGATGATCTTTATATTTTTGTATATACTCACCATATAAATTTGGATATAACCTTTTCAATTCATTTAATGGGATTAAATATTCTCCTTTTAATTCTTTTGGTACCATATGATAAACATATTCCATAAAAACCTCCTATAAAATATAAAATTCATACAAAAAAATCTTAGATTAATAGAAAATATATTTATAAACCATCTATATCATAATAATGCATTGTGGATAATTTTCGACTCAAAAAATCCTTCGCCATCAGTTCTATAATGTCCTCTGATAAATAACACTACTATTATTCTCAAAACTGACACATTATAAGTGATTTCAATCACCACATTGTTTTTCATCTATCTCTATTCTTAACTTAGATATTAAATTTAAACTTTATGGAGGCATTCATATGAAACATACATTTACTGAAACTTCAATTGTTGGTGAGATTGTTACACAATTTCCGAAAGCTAGTGATTTTTTCAAGTCATATAGAATAGATTTTTGTTGTGGTGGTGATAAGCCACTTATTGATGCAATTCATGAAAGAAATTTATCGGCTTCCGAAGTAATTACAGAGTTAAATACGCTTTATCATAATACGAAACAATTAAATGAATCTGAAATTGATTGGAAAAGTGCTTCTTATCGTGAATTGATTGATTATGTAATTAATAAGCATCATCGTTATTTAAATGAAGAGTTACCACAGTTAAGTCCATATGTGACGAAAGTATTACGCGTTCATGGAGCAAATCATCCTCATTTAGCTCAAATTCATAAGCTGTTTCATGAACTTAAAATGGAATTAGAACAGCATTTAATTAAAGAAGAAACAGAAGATTTTCCATTAATTTTAGAATTTGAACACAATCCAACTGATGAAAACTATGCAAAGTTACGTAAAGTAGTAGATGAACTAGAAAATGAGCACAATCATGCCGGAAATATTATAAAAGAACTTCGTAAAGTGACAAATGACTTTACTCCTCCAGAGGGCGCTTGCGGCACTTATCGACTTGTTTACCAGCGTCTTGAAGCTCTAGAGTCCGATTTATTTGAGCATATTCATTTAGAAAATAATATTTTATTTCCACGTGCCATTACAAAAGCATAAATAAAAGCAGGACATGAGCATTTCTACTCATGTCCTGCTTTTTCATTACGTGAATAACATCCACACTTCTCCCCTTCACATTAACCCGAATTTTAACAATTTGTGAATCATTATAAAAATGTGATAAATATCACATCTCCCCCTTTTTTGATTTTCTATAATAGAAATATAATCCTTTGTTCAACATTTCACATAAAAGGGGAAATGAAAATGAAAAAACGTTTAGTTATGGTCGGAAATGGTATGGCTGGCATACGCTGTATGGAAGAAATATTAAAACATGATAGTGATTCATATGAGATTACTATTTTTGGAGATGAACCACATCCAAACTACAACCGTATTATGCTCTCTCATGTTTTACAAGGCAAAACAAATATGCAAGATATCATTATGAATGAATATAGTTGGTACGATGAAAACGAAATAACTTTGTATATAAACGAAAGAGTTCAAAGTATTAACCGAGAAGAAAAAATTATTACTACAGAAAAAAATCATACTCTTACATACGACAAGCTCATTATCGCAACAGGTTCTAGTGCTTTTATTTTACCTGTTGAAGGTTCCACACTTCCTGGTGTAACAGGATTTCGAACTATTGAAGATACACAATTTATGATAGATACCGCTAAAGAAAAGAAAAAGGCCGTTGTCATTGGTGGCGGGTTACTCGGTTTAGAAGCCGCAAGAGGTCTAATTGACTTAGGAATGGACGTACATGTTGTTCATTTAATGCCTAGCCTAATGGAGCAACAACTAGATACGAAAGCAGCTTCTCTATTGCGTGAAGATTTAGAAGCACAAGGCATGAAGTTTCTAATGGAAAAGAAAACTGTAAAAATTCTTGGTACAGATCGTGTTGAGGGCATTCAATTTGAAGATGGTGAAGTTGTAGATTGTGATTTAATCGTAATGGCTGTCGGAATACGCCCGAATACGCAAATAGCAAAAGATGCTGGTTTACTTGTAAATCGCGGCATTGTAGTCAATGACTATATGCTAACAAATGATGACTCCATTTATGCAGTTGGCGAATGTGCGGAACATGATGGTATCGCATATGGACTTGTTGCTCCTCTTTATGAACAAGGCGCAATATTAGCGAAACATATAACGAAAATACAAACTGATGGATATACGGGCAGTATCGTCGGTACGCAATTAAAAGTTGCAGGTTGTGATTTATTCTCTGCTGGACAAATTTATGAAGATGATCAAACAAAAGCAATATCAATCTTTGATGAATGTAAACGTTCCTATAAGAAAGTATTAATTCGCGACAATAAAGTCGTCGGTATCGTTTTATATGGTGACACAGCTGATGGTACACGCCTCTTTAGCATGTTAAAGAAAGAAGAAGATATACAAGAATATACAACCGCTTCCCTTCTTCACAAAGCTGGTGAAGAAAGTGAACTTGACGTTGCTACAATGAGTGCGGATGACACGATTTGTGGATGTAATGGTGTTACGAAAGGTACAATCGTTCATGCCATTTTAGAGCAAGAGTTAACTACTTTTGAAGAAGTTAAAGGCTGCACGAAAGCCGCAGGATCTTGTGGTAAATGTCGTCCGCTTGTGGAACAAGTTTTATCTCATACACTCGGAGATGCTTTTGATGCTTCTGCGCAGTCTGCTGGTATGTGCGGATGTACAACTTTATCACGTGATGAAGTCGTAGCGGCCATTCACGAGAAAGGTTTAAAATCTCCAAAAGAAGTACGAAATGTGCTTGGTTTTGTACATGAAGACGGTTGTTCGAAATGTCGTCCTGCTTTGAACTATTATTTACGTATGGCGATTCCAGAAGAATATACAGACGATAAATCATCTCGTTTCGTTAATGAAAGAATGAACGGTAACATCCAGCACGATGGTACTTTCTCTGTTATTCCACGTATGTACGGTGGCGTTACAACAGCAGATAATTTAATGAAAATTGCTGAAGTTGCGAAAAAGTACGATGTTCCTCTTGTGAAAATTACAGGTGCGAGCCGCATTGGCTTATATGGTGTTAAGAAACAAGATTTACCTAACGTATGGGCTGACTTACATATGACTTCGGGATATGCATATTCAAAATCGCTTCGTAATGTAAAATCATGTGTTGGTTCTCGCTTCTGCCGTTTCGGTACTAAAGATTCATTAGGACTTGGTATGCTCCTTGAACAATCATTAGAAATGGTAGATACACCTCATAAAATGAAGATGGGTGTAACGGGTTGTCCGCGTAACTGTGCGGAAGTACTGACGAAAGATTTTGGCGTTGTATGTGTCGAAAATGGATACCAACTTTATATTGGCGGAAATGGTGGTACGGAAGTACGCGAAGCTGATTTTGTAATGATTGTCCCTACTGAAGATGATGTCCTTCGTATCGCAACAGCTTATATGCAATATTATCGTGAAACTGGTATTTACGGAGAGCGTACTGCCTACTGGACAGAACGTTTAGGTCTCGATCACATAAAAGAAATACTACAAGATGCAAGTATGGTTACTACGCTAAATGAACGCTTCCAAACAGCTCGTAGCACATATACGGAAGCATGGGGACAAGCACTAGAAACGAAGTCATTAAAAGCGATGTATGAAGTAGAAACTGTGAAATAAGGAGCTGTGATCTATATGATACAAACGAAAGAAAAAATAAAAGTTATGCGTGCAGAAGACCTTCCTATTCAAATCGGTAAAGAGGTGCAAATGAAAGATATGTCTATTGCCCTATTCCGCCTTTCAACTGGCGATATTCGAGCTGTAGAAAATCGTTGTCCTCATAAAAACGGACCGTTAGCAGAAGGAATTGTATCTGGAGAATTCGTCTTTTGTCCACTGCATGATTGGAAAATCTCATTACTAACAGGTGAAGTTCAAAAGCCTGATGACGGCTGTATTCAAACTTACGAAGTAGAAGTTAATGACGGAGATATTTATATATACATGTAATTTACGAAAGGAAGCCTCCTCTGGCTTCCTTTTAAATAAAAATAGAAGAGGTGCGAATATGAAGAACGGATATGTATATTTAGTTGGTGCAGGGCCAGGTGATGAAGGGCTTATTACAAAGAAAGCGATAGATTGCTTAAAGCGTGCAGATATCGTCTTATATGATCGCTTATTAAACCCTTTCTTTCTTAGTTATACAAAAGAAACTTGTGACCTTATTTATTGCGGAAAAATGCCAAAGAATCATACTATGCGACAAGAAATGATTAACGCCCACCTTCTTCAATTTGCGAAAGAAGGAAAAATCGTTGTCCGATTAAAGGGCGGAGATCCATCTATTTTTGGTCGTGTTGGTGAAGAAGCAGAAACTTTAGCAGCAGCGAACATTCCATATGAAATTGTACCAGGTATTACATCTAGCATCGCCGCTAGTAGCTATGCAGGCATCCCCCTCACCCACCGTAACTACAGTAATAGCGTCACTTTACTAACTGGGCATGCAAAAGGTCCTTTAACCGATCATGGAACATATAATGCATCCCACAATAGCGACACAATCGCCTACTACATGGGTATAAAAAACTTACCTACAATTTGCGAAAACTTACTACAAGCAGGAAAAAAAGACGATACGCCAGTAGCAGTCATTGAATGGGGTACAACTGGAAAGCAGCGCGTTGTCACAGGTACTCTAGCAACCATTGTTCATAACGTCAAAACCGAAAATATTTCTAACCCTTCCATGACGATTGTTGGTGATGTCGTTTCCTTGCGTAACCAAATCGCTTGGAAAGAACGTAAACCATTACATGGTAAAAAAGTTTTATTTGCATCTGCAACAAATAAAGAAAGCGCAATAAAGCAAATGTTACAAGAGTCCGGTGCAGAAATATATCAAATTCCAACTTTCAAAAAGAAAGAATACACATTAACCCCTGAACAAATCAATGAGATTTTTAGCGTTGACCGCCTTGTATTTTGTTCAACTGAAAGTGTAGAAATATTGATGAGATCATGTAGTAAGCACGATAAAGATATTCGTTCCTTACAGGCGAAACTGCAGTATATGAACGGTGCCACTCAAGAAAAACTGATGCAATATGGGCTACTAAGTACACAAGCAGAGTTCTCTTCCGATCCAACTGTTTATTTAGGACGAAATATTAACCGAATTGCTTTTATTCAAGAGAAAACTGGTGCTGGATCCTATATGATGACTCATGCGTATACTATTGATTATCGCTTCGATGAAGTTCATTCTCGTATACTTTCTGAATTCTCATGGGATAGCATTGTGTTTGAAGGGCGTGCCTCAATTGATACATTTTTATCAGAAATAAAACGACTTGGCTTTATTGATATTCTTACTCTTCCCTTCTCGTATACCGACGTTCCAACTTTACACTATGCGAATAAAGTCGGATTTCATCATGTAGATGAGCAATTACAAAACATCATTATGATGAAAGATTTGGTGCTACAATGAAAGGAATTGTATATGTTGGACACGGCAGTCGCCTGCAAGAAGGCAATGAACAATTTATTCGCTTTATTCAATCTGTTATGAAAGAACGTAAAGAAAGAATTCAAAAAATAGCTTTTCTAGAGCTAACAACACCTACCATTGAAGATGCAGTTACAGAAGCGATACTGGAGGGAGCAACTGAAATAATGGTTGTACCTGTTTTATTATTTGCAGCAGCTCATTATAAACGTGATATTCCTTTTGAGATAGAGCAACTACAAAAGAATTATCCACAAATAACATTTTCAGTTGTACCACCTTTTAGTACGCATCCACATATGGTGGCACTTGTAGTGAAAAGAATACGTGAAGCCATGCCAATACAAGGTAGTAGTATTTTACTCGTAGGACGAGGCAGTAGTGATTCACAGCCGATACATGAGTTACAACAAATCGGAGCAGCTGTCGAACGAAAACTCAGTATGCCAGTATCGTGCTCATTTTTAAGGAAAGGAACTCCCTCTTTTACTGCTGAGCTCAAGACTATAACATCGACTGCGTCCCATGTATATGTCATGCCGTACCTTCTCTTTACTGGATTATTGCTTCAAAAAATTAAGTTGCATACAAAAAAATACGATCACGTTACAACTTGCAATTGCCTTCAGTTTGATACATATATGAAATTAACATTACTAGAACGAATGGAGGAATGTGTGTATGTATAACATGTACCCTCTTATGTTTAATCTACATAATAAAGTGGTCGTTATCATTGGTGGAGGTAAAATTGCATATCGAAAAGCGTCTGGTTTAAAAGATACAGGAGCTTTTGTCACCATTATCAGCCCAGAAATTTGCGAGGAAATGAAAGAACTTCCTTATATTACTTGGAAGCAAAAAACTTTTAGTAATGATGATATTAAAGATGCGCACCTTATTTATGCAGCTACAAATCAACATGCTGTAAATATGATGGTCAAACAGGCCGCCCACGATTTTCAATGGGTTAACGTTGTAAGTGATGGTACAAAATCATCGTTTCACACACCGGGTGTCATTCAATATGATGAATATGTTGTAACGATTTCAACTTCAGGTAAAGATCCATCGTTTACGAAGCGTATGAAGCAGGAACTAACATCTATATTTCCTAAACTTATAAAAAAGCTTTCTCGTACACATAAATCGTAATCTACCTATTATCTAACTATAAATTTACTTTGGACAAATGTTTTTTAGAGGCGTTTGTTCTTTTTATTATTAAACAAATAATTGACACTCCTACTTCTATGAACCACGTCAGTGGAAGTCCTTTTCTAAAACCCTAGACGTGTAAGAGGCGGAGTGCCTTTATCTACTAGTACCTTCAAAGTTCCCAATAGTGGAATTAAATTTAAGTTCATACATTTATCTCTTAATATCTTTATCTGTAGGCAAAACAATTGCAGCTATTATATAAAGTAACACTGTAAATCCGCTAGAAAAAAAGGCTGATAATACAGTTACTATACGAAGGATACTAACATCAATTCCATACTTATCACTTAAACCACCTAATACACCTGATACTTGTTTATCTTGAGTGGACTTATATAATTTTTTCATCTAAACACCCCGATTCAATTAAATATTTGTATGTTAAAAATTAGTTCGATCTTTGGAAGAAATTTAAACTTTCTTTAACTAACCTGCCCTTTAATTGAATAACACCTGACATCTATATTTTAACATAAAATCCCATAAGCCTTCTTTTTTTCATTTTAAAACCACATTATTTTAGAAAACAAGCGTTTGTTGAGATATCAATAAAAAACATGTTGAAGCCTATTACTAAAAGAACCATCCCAAAATACTTTGGGACGGTTCTTTTTCCTGATTAATGATTCTTTAACATCACTAACAGTTTCTCTTGGCTATACATCCATACTGTAATGATTAAACAAGCAAGTGCTACTTCTGATAATGCCATAAATCCAATTGCATAATGGCCTGTTAGTTGGAATAGTAAAGTTAAAATTAATGGTGGGAAGAATCCTCCTAGTCCGCCTAAAGCTGAAACGAGTCCATTTACAATACCAGCTTGTTCAGAGAAGTACATTGGAACGAGTTTGAAGATTGTACCATTACCAATCCCTGCACAAAATGCGACTAGTAGGCAGCCAAATGTATACACATTCATACTTGGCATAAATGATAAGATAATACCTGAAAGTGTTAAACCGATAAACACGAAGATTAATATTTTAAATGGATTAAACTTATCCCCAAGCCAACCGCCAATCGGACGCATAATTGTTGCTAATACAATGAATCCGGCTGTCCGCATACCTGCATCTACTTTCTCTAATCCGAAGTGGGATACTAAAAAGTTTGGTAAATATACTGTAAATGCGACAAATGATCCGAAAGTTAAAAAGTAAAAGATACATAAAAACCAAAGTTTTTCATTTTTATATACACCTTTTATTTGTTCCATTAATGGTGTATTCACCTTTTTCTCTTTACGATCGCCTAATAAAAAGTTCATAAGTGCAAACGCTGCAAGTAAAACTAAATAACACTGTACTGTCGTTCTCCAGCCAACTGAAGTTGCGATAACTGGTGCTAAGAACGAAGTAATTGCTGTTCCAGCGTTACCGACACCGTAAATACCATTTACAAAACCGTGACTCTCTTTCGGAAAGTATTTCGGTAAAGAAGTTACCCCTACAGAGAATACAGCTCCACCAATTCCTACAAATAAGCCACCAATAATTAAATCCATCATTGAATTGGCAACACTAATATAAAAGACAGGAAATAATAATAGAATAAAACTAATAAAGAATAATTTCCTTGCTCCGAAACGATTTGTCCAATAACCAATTGGAATGCGAAGAACAGACCCTAAAATAACTGGTACTGCTGTTACCATAGAAATTTGTCCCGCAGTTAATGGAATATCCGTTTTAATATAAGGCATTAATGATGATAAAATGACCCATACCATAAAACCGATAACTAGATTAGAAGTTTGTAAGCTTAATTGAAAATTAGGACTTTTCATCCTGTTCCCTCCTATGTATGCATAGTTATATTCATTCCCTCCAGCCTAATCACGTCCTAACATGATTAGGCTGAAAAGAATCAACCACCACTTACTGGCGGAATCATCGCTACAATATCGCCAGTTTGAATGATGTCATCCTCATTTGCATACTCTTCATTTATAGCGACCATTATCTCACCTGAAATCGCTACGTTGTATTTCTTAATGAGGACTTCCTTTAGTTCAGCAACCGTAATATTTTCACAATCTATGTGTAATGCTGGCTTACTTACTTCTTCTTGCAAATGTGCAAATAATAGTACTTCAATCATATTCTCATCTCCTTTCCAGGCTCACTATTTGCATATGCTACCTTCTCTAACTGATCACCTATCCAAGACTCACCATCTTCCCAAAACTCTTTCTTCCAAATTGGAACAATTTGTTTTATACGTTCCATAATATATTCATTCGCCTCATAGGCTGCTTTCCGGTGTGGTGTAGAAACAGCGACGACAACAGCCAAATCAGAAATTTGTAATGTACCAATGCGATGTGTAATCGTCACATATGTCCCAGGCCATTTCTCCCCTACTTCGGTACCAATTCTCTCAAGCTGTTTCTCCGCCATTGTCTTATAAGCTACATACTCTAAATACAGCGTACGACGCCCTTTCGTAAATTCTCTGACAGTACCAATAAAAGTAGTAACCGCACCACACTCACGACGAATTACTTTGTTTGTAACTTCTTCAATTGAAATAGGTGTATCAATTACTTCATAATACGTATGTGTCATCTTGCACCTCTTATCTTCGTATAAGTTAGCAATCTATTTTTCTATTATTTGTATGATCGAAGTGGTTCTTCCCACGGCCACTCACTTCCGACGTTTGATTCTAATAAAAGTACCGAAACAGTTATTCCTGCTTCAAATCCTCTCGTCCCTCCCGGCAGAACGATAAATGTATTCGCTTCTGCAAGTGAAGAAATTGCGCTAGATTTATCTAAACCAACTGGTGTAACTTGTAATTGACCATCTACAATCTCTACTCTCCCTCTTACAAAACGAGTAAATGGATTTGCTTTCGGAAAGTCTTTCTGTAAAATTGCTTCTGCACGATATACGTGCGGATTTTTCCTATGCAAGTATGTTCCAATGACTGGTCGAACATATAATTCACATCCGACATAACAAGCTGAAGGATTACCAGATAGACCAAATAATAGTTTTCCTTCTAACTCAGCTACAGTTGTCACACTTCCTGGTCGCATTGCTATTTTATTGAAAAGTACATTAGCTTGTAATCTCTCATAAATAGCAGGTAAATAGTCATAGTCTCCTACTGAAACACCACCAGTTGTAATTAAAATATCGACTTCTTTTATCGCTTTTTTTACAGTGTTATAACACGTCTCAAAATCGTCAGCGAATTGTCCATAATACTGTACAACTCCGCCCGCTCGTTCAATTTGTGCAGCTATCATATAGGAGTTACTATTTCGAATCTTCCCTAGCTTTAATTGTTCATGTACTTCAAGCAGTTCGCTTCCTGTCGTTACAATTCCAATAACCGGCTGTTTTACAACGTGTACGGTACTATAACCAAATGTAGCAAGAAGAGCTACTACTCCAGGATTAATAACAGTCCCTTTTTTCACAAGGATGGCATTTTCCTTTACATCTTCTCCTTTAAAAGAAATGTTATCACCAGAAGAGAAAGAGCGTTTTAATACCATATAAGTCTTTTCGTTTTCTTCAAATCCTTCCGTAAGCTCTAACATAACAACAGCATTACACCCAGCTGGAATTGCCGCTCCTGTCATAATACGGACAGCTTGAAATGGTTTCACTTCTTCTGTAAAAACAAAGCCGGCTCCAATTTCACCAATCACTTCAAACTGAACAGGGTTACTGCTACTTGCTTCTTTTGTATCTTCTGCTCGAATCGCAAATCCATCGTACGGAGAGCGATCAAAATGGGGAACATCATGATCTGCAATAATATCTTCTCCAAGCGTTCTACCGTAGCTTTCTATAAGAGAAACCTTTTCTATTTCACCTTGATGAGCATATTCCATTACACGTGCAACTGCTTCTGCCACTGGAATTGGTATACGTTTTTCTAACATTCTTTTTCACCTCGTTTTAATAAGGAGCAACTCTCTTTCTGTTCATCCTATATATTTTGCATATAATCGTTTTGCTATTTTCACATCATTTGTCCCATGAATAAATGCCCTACCGTCTGTAAATAAAACAAAACGATATTCATCAACAAGAAACGATAATAAATATGGTGTTTTTTTGACATCCAAATTTTTTTGTAAGCGCTTTTGTATTTCTTCTAAATTAAGAGTTCCCTCTATTCCTGGACGTATTTGAACGGTATTCCGTCCGCATAACACTTCCGTTTTCATCTGTGCTTCAAATGTTAAACTTGGATACGTTCGTGATTCCCCGCAAGATGGACATGTACTTTTTCTCTGTCTATTTACTTTTAATGAGAGATATTGATTGTTCCAAATATCAAATGATAACATTGTTCCTCGCAGCGCCTCAAAATCATCCACCAATATTTTTATCGCCTCTGTTACTTGGTGAGCAACAACCATCTGTACAGCTGGCTGAATAATTCCGGCTGTATCGCATGTTGCACCGCCCATAGGATGATCCATCAGACAGCGAAAACATGGTGTTTTCCCAGGAAAAATTGTATACGTTACACCGTAACTTCCAATGCAGCCACCATATATCCAAGTTATATTTTCTTTTTGTGAAATGTCATTTATAAGTAGGCGCGTATCGAAATTGTCAGTCGCATCTATTATAAGATCCACTCCTTTTGTTAACTCTTCTATTTCTTGCATTGTGACATCCGTTACAACTGGTATAATTTTCACTTCAGAATTAATCTTTCTTACATGTTCTGCTGCTGCAATTGCTTTTGGTTTAGACTGCTGTGCATCTTCTTCTCTATATAACTGTTGCCGCTGTAAATTACTCCATTCCACATAGTCACGATCGACAATTGTCAATTTCCCAATTCCCATCCTAACGAGCGCTTCTGCATTCGCAGCCCCTAGTGCACCCGCACCGATTAAGAGCACATGTTTTTCTCTTATTTTTCTTTGTCCCTTTTCACCAATTCCAGAAAACAATACTTGCCTTGAATATCGCTCTTGCATAGGGAATCCTCCTTTCGTTATCCACCAATGTAAGACATTTCAACTTTTGGACGTTTATTTGTACTTTCAGCAGTTCTTTCATCTGAATATCGATCTGTTCTAAACTCCCATGTATGTTGGAGAATTTTTAGTAGTGAGGCATCAGAAATGTTTTCTCGAAGAAGCGTTCGCAAATCCGTTCCTTCCGTTCCAAATAGGCACGTAAAAAACTTACCATCTGCCGAAATACGAGCTCGCGTACAAGAAGAACAAAATGACTCAGATACTGAAGTAATAAATCCAACTTCGGCATCACTCCCTATATATCGATACAATTTCGCAACTTCTCCAAAATAATTAGGCTTAACGGGCTCTATCGGATATACACGATTAATCGTCTCTATTAATTGTTCCTTCGTAATGACTTGTTCAAAGTTCCATCCGTTCGTACTGCCTACATCCATAAACTCAATGAAACGTAACTGTATTTCTTGTTCTTTAAAATACTGAGCCATAGGAAGAATTTGACTATCATTCATTCCTTTTTTTACGACCATATTTACTTTTACTTCTAATCCAGCAGCCTTTGCTGCTTCAATTCCTTTCAGTACAGGTTTTGTACTTACGTTTCTTCCGTTAATTTTTTTGAAGAAGTGGTCCTCTATCGCATCTAAACTAATATTTACACGTTTTAATCCCGCGTCTTTTAGCGCCTTAGCTTGTTTTGCTAAATGAATTCCGTTTGTTGTGAGTCCAATTTCTTTTAGGCCTTCTAGCTTTGCAAGCCTTGCAATTAACTTCGGTAAGTCTTTACGCAATAAAGGTTCACCGCCAGTAAGCCTTATTTTGTGGGCTCCCATACTTATAAACAATCTTACTAATCTTTCTATTTCATCGAACGTTAATAAAAACTCTTCCTGTAAAAAAGCGTAATCAGGTCCGAACACTTTAGCAGGCATACAATATGTGCACCTAAAATTACAACGATCAATAACTGAAATACGTAAATCTTGAAGTGGCCGTTCTAAAGAATCTTTCATTTTCTCGTGCATCTATATCCCTTCTTTTCTGCTCAAATCCTTAGTAAGCTTTCGATTTTTTTATTTGCCTTCATTATAAAAAAGAAGCGACATATTCAATGTGACTTTTCTCACATTACTTTCCCCATTCAAAAATTCTTCACAAATCTGTTCGAATTTTGTTCACATCTCCATCCCCTTACTCCTTACGGTCATTGAAATTTTACATTATTTTTAAAATAGCTCTTGCATTTTCAGCATATTTACACTCAAAATAGGAAATGTATTGCTTATAAGAAGAAAGGTGATTGCTGTGACAAACAGTATGACATTATCTCAAGATTTAAAGGAATTACTTGCATCTGTTGAATATAAAATGCAGATTAAAAAAGGAAGTTTTATTTTTCAAGAAGGTATGGACGCGACAGAACTCTATATCGTCCACTCAGGAAAAGTACAAATTAGTAAACTAAGTGCTGACGGGCAAGAATTAACACTTCGGATTTGTTCGGAATATGACATTATCGGAGAATTAACATTGTTCACGGACAATGCGAAGTATTTATTAAATTCAAAATGCCTTGAAGATGTTGAAGTAGGCGTTATAAAGCGTGAAGCGTTAGAAAAAGCATTACTCCAAAAGCCCGCACTTGTATTTGAATTTATGAAATGGATTAGTGAACATTTAAGAAGAATGCAAACGAAGTTTCGAGATTTAGTATTACACGGCAAAAAAGGTGCCCTATATTCTACTCTCATACGAATGACAAATAGTTATGGTGTTTTAAAAGAAAATGGAATTCTCATCGATTTACCATTAACGAATCAAGAACTTGCTAATTTCTGTGCAACTTCGCGTGAAAGTGTAAATCGAATGTTAAATGATTTGAAAAAAAAGGGTACAATTTCTATTCATAAAGGAAAGATTACAATTCATGATTTACAATTTTTAAAATGTGAAATTGCTTGTGAAGATTGCTCCGCTTCTGTTTGTAGTATTGATTAGCATCTTATTTAGATGCTAATCTTTTTTCATATTACGCTACTTGTTAATTTTCACGTATACGTTTCTCTCCCTATCACCATCAAGCTAAGTAAAGGAAATGCCCCAAAACGAAAAACAAACCGTTTCCTGTCAAAAACACACGAATTTTCAGCCTGGGGGTGTTATAAACTTCTTAAGTTGATGGGTATAGCATAGCGTCAGAAAAATGCAGATTTACAACGTTAAGGAATTTCCAGTATTAAAAAGCCTAATTTCTTCGTTATATAGATCTCATTTAAACAACTTTATATGAATATAAAATATTGTTAAAATCGTAAATTTTCTGCATCACTCACTTATTCCAGATGTGTTTTTTCCTTTCTTGAAGGCATGAATTTAGTTACCATGTCCTGATAGGTTGCCTGTTCGTTTCCGATTTTGACATCAGTAATAAAAATCTTTCGTTCTTTTACAGGACCAGGTTTCGTTTGGCCGTACTTCGGTTTCCACTGTGGGTGGTAAATCCCTGTCTTTAAGTAAGGTGTACGCGCTCGTGTAGCATAGGCATTAGGACCTTGCACTTCCCATACAATTTTTCCATCTTTCCATATTTGTAACAATCCGTTATTCCCTGATGACCACTTTGCATGGATTATCCAAGAAGACCAGATTCCTTTTTGCACAACTTCATCCAATGTCTTAAAATCGCGTTGTATATTCGTAGTAGGACCAAATGCGCGTTGTATACTCCATCTATCGCCTTTCACTGCGATAGCCAATTCCGGAAAATCCCTATTCACTCGCTCACTGCCGAGTACAGCGTGCCATTGCATGACGATATCGGCCCCACTGTCAGTGTCAAACATCCAATCCTGCGGGATATAAATCTGTGCCGTATACCAACGTTCGTGAAACCCTTCTTCGTATGGCTGTGCAATTTCTGAACGGAACTGTCCTTGTGAATGCGCAACAACGAACTGAACTGCTTTGTGATTACTCATCATGTGGGGCGCATCTACTACACGTACACGTTGTGTGATCGTATTATTATCTAGGTTGACGCGGTCTTCCGGGTTAATAGCTATTTTCCATTTTTGTAGTCCAGATTGAAAGCTGTCTTTGAACATGATAGCATCGTTTGTTTCCTTAAACTTCTTTTCATTTTTGGAGATTTCTGATTGAGCCATTGTCTCTCTTTGATTAGTTAATACCATACTGACTACAAACAAGACACATATACTAAGAATTTTTTTCATTTTTCATCACATTCCACTTCATAATGTAGTGTATACTTCGCATCCGATTTGTTCTGGTCCTTTAACGGAATAAGGAACAAATATATTTTCCCCTCCGAAAGCTTTTTATATAATAAGGTACTAAATAAACTTGATTTACAGTCATACCTCCTTCTTTGTAATACACATTTTTTTCTGACTAGTGGTATTTTATTAAATTCTTAAGTTTATGGGCATGGTTTATCTCCCCTATATAAAAAACGAGGCCTTCCATATTAGACCTCGTTTCGTTATAGCAATTAGCTCCTATCCGTTTACAGCAGTATTATTTTTTCAATTCATTAGGGATACGTCTTCTGTAAATTACATAACTACGGCTTAAGTATTTAATTGGGGCACTAAATACATGTACCAGTCTTGTAAATGGCCATACTGCGAAAAGCCCTAAGCCTGCCAGAATATGAATTTTAAACCATACAGGTACTTCCGTCATATATTCAACTTTCGGTTGGAAAATAAAGAGACTTCGGAACCAAGGACCTATCGTTGTACGATAATCAAATCCTTTTGAGTCGATGTTTAAAAATGTTGAAGAAAGCCCTGCCATCATAACGATAAGTAATAAAATAAGCGCAATATAATCTCCCTTTGTACTCGTTGCAATGATGCGTTTTACCGTTACACGGCGGTATGTTAATATAATTAAACCGATGATAGAAGCAACACCTGCCGGAAGCCCGAAACTAATTGCTACTACATGATACATATGCTCAGAAATACCTATTGAACGATATACAGCTTCTGGAATTAAAATCCCCATAACATGACCGCCAATTACGAACATGATCCCAAAGTGGAATAATATACTTCCGATTCGGAGCATTTTCTTTTCTAATAGTTCACTAGATTTTGATGTCCATCCAAATTGATCATAGTTGTATCTGAAAATATGTCCACCGATAAAGATTGCAAAAATGATATAGGGAAACAATACCCATAGAAATTGATCCATCATTTTGACAACTCTCCTTTCTAATTTGTCTGTACACCCCATGTATCGATAGCGAGTAGAACAGCCGCAAGAATTGGTTCATACATACTATCTGCTTCTTTTAACTGAACGTGTAATGCTTGTATGTTCCCCTTGTATTTACTCATAATTGGTTCACTGTCTTGCTCATTTGCATTTGCAAAAAACTCGAGTAATAGTGGTAAATAATCAGGGAGTTCTTTATCTGTTACTTCAAAACCAGATTTTTTATAATGTTGTTTTAACTCTAGTAATTCAATACCTCTTTCTCTTTGTTCACCAGTGTTCATATAAGTAAGATACATATTTGTTTTCTTACCAAAATCGAATGTATATACGTAACTATCAATGAGTTGATCATTCGTTTTATCTAGCACCTGTTTTACAAATGCTGTAAGTGATGCTTTAACGTCTTCCTGTTCAATTGCTGCAATCTCTTCTTGTAATTCAGTTACATCTTCTCTCCACCCTAGTTCCGGGTAGGAGAGAAGGAATGAAGAACAGGAAAAAGCAGTTTGTAAACTTTGTTTCATATTTTTCCGCCTCCTTTATTTAAGAAATTGTCATACAAGAGCCTGGGCCACCTGCGAATGATAAACCACAGCTTCCTTGTTCGTTATATAAATCTGCAACTTGTTCGCGGTGAGACGTTGGGATGACGAAGCGATCTTTATATTTTGCGATAGCAAGAAGACGATACATATCTTCTACATCCTGTTTCGTTAAACCAAGTTCTTTTAATACAGCTTCATTTGGTTCTTTATTAATTTGCAGTGCTCTCATATGCGTTCGCATGACAGCCATTTTTTTTAATGTAAGACGAATGTGTGATTCATCTCCTGCAGTGAGTAAGTTCGCTAAATATTGAATTGGAATACGCATATTATCGATAGCAGGGAAAATCTCTTCTGCTTGCCAGTTACTACCTTTCCCCTCCACCATATTCATAATTGGGCTAAGCGGTGGTATATACCAAACCATTGGCATTGTACGATACTCTGGATGAAGAGGTAGAGCAATTTTCCAATCGATAATCATTTTATAAATTGGCGACTGTTGTGCTGCTTTAATCCATTCTTCAGGAATGCCTTGTTTTTTCGCTTCAGCTGCTACTTCTGGATCATTTGGATCTAGGAAAACAGTAAGCTGAGATTCATATAAATCTTTTTCATTTTCAACAGAAGCCGCTTCTTTTACTTTGTCAGCGTCATATAGCATTACCCCAATATATCGAATACGTCCTACACATGTTTCTGAACAGATTGTTGGCATACCAGCTTCAATACGTGGGAAACACATTGTACATTTTTCAGCTTTATTCGTTTGCCAGTTAAAGTACACTTTTTTATATGGACAAGATGATACGCAGAATCTCCATGCACGACATGCGTTTTGATCTACAAGAACAATCCCATCTTCTTCACGTTTATACATCGCACCAGATGGACAAGATGATACGCAAGATGGATTCATACAGTGTTCGCATATGCGTGGTAAATACATCATAAAGACATTTTCAAAATCTGTTTTAATTTCTTCTTCCATTTTCTTTACGTTCGGATCTTGCAATCCTGTTATATGTCCACCAGCTAAATCATCTTCCCAGTTTGGACCCCATTCAATTTTGTCGATAAATTCGCCTGTAATTGCTGATTTCGGACGTGCAACTGGCTGATGCTTACGCTGCGGACTATTGGTTAACGTTTCATAATCATAGTTCCAAGGTTCAAAGTAATCATCGATTGTTGGTTGATCTGGATTGTGGAAAATATTCATAAGGCGTTTCATTTTCGAACCGGATTTCAGCTGAATTTCACCATTTTTTAATTCCCAGCCGCCTTTATATTTCTCTTGATCTTCCCATTGCTTCGGATAACCAATACCAGGTTTCGTTTCTACGTTATTGAAGTACATATATTCAGCACCTGGACGGTTCGTCCAGGTGTTTTTGCATGTTACGCTACAAGTATGGCAGCCGATGCATTTATCTAGGTTCATTACCATTCCGACTTGTGCTTTAATCTTCAAGCCAATCTACCTCCTTCAATTTGCGAATTACAACGTTTAAGTCGCGCTGATTCCCAGTCGGACCATAATAGTTAAATCCATAACTTAATTGACCATATCCACCAATCATATGTGTCGGTTTCACGTGAATTCGAGTTGGACTATTATGCGTTCCCCCGCGGTTACTTGTTAATTTCGTACCAGGTACGTTAATGTGGCGATCTTGTGCATGATGCATAAATGCCATTCCTCTCGGTATACGGTGCGTTACAACAGCACGCGCTACAACAACACCGTTACGGTTAAAGCACTCAATCCAATCATTATCTGCTACGCCAGCTTCTGCAGCGTCCTCTTTATTCATCCAAACAGTTGGACCACCTCTAAACAGCGTTAACATCGGTAATGAATCGAAGTACATACTATGAATCGACCACTTATTATGCGGCGTTAAATAGTTTAATGTAATTTCTTTCCCTTCTACTTCAGGTCGTGATTTACGGAACGGTTTATGTTGCAGAATTGGTTTAAATGTTGCCATCGTTTCACCAAATTCTTTCATCATGTCATGATCTAAGTAGAAAGATTGTCGACCAGTTATCGTTCTCCAAGGAATAAGACGTTCCACATTTGTTGTAAATGGTGAATAACGTCGTCCACCTTTTTCAGAACCTGTGAAGGCTGGAGAAGTGATTACTGTTTTCGGTTGTGCTGTAATTTGTTCAAAAGTGAAGCATTCTTCTTCACGTTCTTCTGCTAAATCACGTAGTTTTAAATCGGTTTGTTTTTCAAGTGCTTCCCATGCTTTTACTGCCATATGACCGTTTGTTGTAGAAGAAAGCGTTAATACCGCTTCAGCAGCATTGATTGCTTCTTTTATGTCTGGGCAACCTTTCGCAATAGAATCTGTTTGAACAACTCCTAATCGACTCTTTAGTTGCTCATATTCTTTTTCTGCAGACCAAGAAATCCCTTTTGTACCAATCGGTTGTTTCCCTGCATTCGGTCCTAGCGCAGTCATTTTGTCATAAATCGTTTTATAATCCCTTTCGACAACATGAATTTGTGGCATTGTTTTACCTGGTATTGGTTCACACTCACCTTTGCTCCAGTCTTTAATCTTGCCGAGTGGTTGCGCTAGTTCTTGCGGTGTATCGTGAAGAAGTGGTGTTGCAACAACTTCTTTCATTGGTTCAAGATCGATTTTCTTCGCTAAATCAGACACAGCTTTAGAAAGAGAAGTGAAAATATCCCAGTCAGAACGTGCTTCCCATGGTGAACCGATTGCCGGATTAAACGGATGTACAAATGGATGCATATCTGTACTGCTTAAATCGTGTTTTTCATACCAAGTTGAAGCTGGTAAGACGATATCAGAATAAAGTGCTGTTCCAGCCATGCGGAAATCTAAATTAATGAGTAAATCAAGCTTCCCTTCTGGTGCGTCCTCATGCCACTTAATTTCTTCTGGTCGTAGCGAATCACTATCGTCATTCATCAATCCGTTTGTTGTACCTAATAAATGTTTTAAGAAATATTCGTGTCCTTTACCAGAACTTGAAATTAAGTTTGCACGCCATACGAATAAATTACGCGGGAAGTTGTTTTTGTTATCTGGATCTTCAATCGCAAATTTTAGTTCTTTTTCTTTTAATTTTTGTGCAACGTATTTACCGATTTCTTCTTGCGTTGTTGCACCAGCAGCAACAGCTTCTTTATATAATTCAATTCCATTTTTCTCGAATGTCGGATACGAAGGTAACCAGCCCAGTCGTGCTGCTAATACGTTGTAATCACCGTGATGTTGATAACGTGAGTTACCTTCAATTGGTGATGCTAAATGGCCAACAGGTGTATCTTCATAACGCCATTGGTCTGTTACGAAATAGAAGAAAGATGTACCGTTTTGTAATTTCGGTGGCCCTTGCCAATCTTTTGCCATTGCAATTGTTTGCCATCCTTCTGCTGGTCGCAATTTTTCTTGCCCAACATAGTGCGCCCAACCACCGCCGTTTACACCTTGCGCTCCGACGAGAAGAACAAGATTTAAAACTGCGCGATAAATCGTATCAGAATTAAACCAATGGTTAATACCAGCTCCCATAATAATCATCGAGCGGCCATTCGTATCAACAGCATTTTGTGCGAACTCACGAGCGATTTGAATAATAAGCTCTCGTTTCACTCCTGTCATTTTCTCTTGCCATGCAGGCGTAAACGGTACATCATCATTGAAATCTTTCGGCTCTTGTCCGCCAAGCCCTCGATTCACGCCGTAATTTGCTAATGTTAAGTCATATACAGTTGTAACGAACACTTCGCCTTCTTCTGTCATAACCTTTTTCACTGGAATTGTACGTTCTAATATTGCATTTCCATCATCAGAAAAGTACGGAATTTGCACCGTTTCAACAGCATCTTCCATTCCAAATAAAGAAAGACGTGGATCAATCTTTTCACCTGTTTCTTCATCTTCTAAACGTAAGTTCCATTTCTTTTCATTATCCCAACGTGACCCCATTGTGCCATGAGGTGTTGCAAAATCATTCGTATTTTCGTTCCAAAGAACAGGTTTCCATTCTCCTAACTTTGTTTCGCGTCCAATATCAGAAGCATTTAAGAAACGATCAGCAACGAATTGATCTCCTTTTTGTTTCAATGTGACAAAGAAAGGAAAATCAGTATATTGCTTCGCATACTTTGTGAAGTATTCCACTTGATTATCTACGTAAAATTCTTGTAAGATCACATGCCCCATTGCCATCGCAAGTGCACCGTCTGTACCTTGTTTCACACTAATCCAATCATCCGCAAACTTTGTTGACTCAGCGAAATCAGGACTTACTGAAACTACTTTCGTTCCTTTATATCGAACCTCCGCTAAAAAGTGTGCATCTGGTGTTCTTGTCATCGGTACATTTGAACCCCATGTCATAATGTAGCCAGAGTTATACCAGTCACTACTTTCTGGTACATCTGTTTGATCACCCCAAATTTGCGGAGAAGCTGGTGGTAAATCAGCATACCAATCATAGAAGCTAAGCATCGGCCCGCCCATAAGTTGCATAAAGCGGCTACCTGCAGCATGACTTAACATCGACATAGCTGGAATTGGTGAGAAACCAACATTTCGGTCTGGACCGTATTTTATTACTGTATAAAGTAAAGAAGCTGAAACGAGTTGTAATACTTCATCCCAATTCGCACGAACGAATCCCCCTTTACCACGTGCCTGCTTATACTTGCGTGCTTTTTCAGGGTTTTCCACAATGCTTTTCCAAGCATCTAATGGTGACTCATTATTTTGTAATTCCTCTTGCCACATACTCCAAAGAACACCACGTACATACGGATATTTCACACGAAGTGGACTATAAATGTACCAAGAAAAACTCGCTCCACGTGGACATCCTCGTGGTTCAAAGTCAGGCATATCTGGACCTGTTGTTGGATAGTTAAGCTCCTGCCCTTCCCAAGTTACAATTCCATCTTTCACATAAATGTTCCAACTACATGAACCAGTACAGTTCACGCCATGTGTAGAACGAATTACTTTATCATGCTGCCAACGCTTTCTGTACACATTCTCCCATTCTCGATCTTCATATGTTTCTTGTGTATGATTATCGTTATAACGATCTATTGGTGAAAAATATTTTAAACGTCTCATTAGTGCTGAAGGTTTCTTCTTCATACTGTTCACTCCTTTAATACGTCTCTCTTACATACCCTTACTATAAGAGAGGTTGTAAAATACAGATGTGACATTTCGCACAGTTCAAGAGATTGTCAAAAATTCCGAAAAAAATATAAAAAAGTGAATATCTAATCATTGTGGAGGGATCACATCCTTCACTGACTGTTAAATTACTTCCTTGCTTCTAGAAAAGTTTAAGATGAAGTACTGATAATAATGAGCGTGCAAAAAATTTCTTACATAATAGAGGAAGTAATTTGGGAGTAGTTAAATTTGATATGCCTAAATCGTTAGATGGGTTTATAAATAAAAATACAATACTTTAATTCCACCCTACCAAGGGCAACTATCCTGAAAATAGTTGAAAAAAAACGCCAGGGAATCCATATGAATTGTCAGCAAGTTGAATTGAATGAATAGAAAAATACACCCAGAATGGCAGGATTATAAGATAATAATAAAAGGAGGATATTATGATATTAGAACCGCTTTATGCAGAAAACATTATAGTAGCCGTTATATATAAAAATGAGTTTAGATGGTATGTAACAGATAAAGAACTATGGTTTTTAGATTATGATAAATTAGATCATGCATATAAAAATTTAGGTGTAAGCATTGAAGATAATGGGGAAACGGAAGAAAGAAATGGAATACAAGTATTAAATAATGAAAATGTAGAAGTATTTTTACTAAGGATTAATCAATATAAAACAACTAAAGAGGAAATAAATTATTTACTACTTGAAAATATTAAAAGGAAAAATGCAGGAGAAGATCTATTAGATTTTAGTCCAGTCTTATTAATTAACTTTGATAATAAAATACTATATTCAATGTTTCCAGAACCGGCATCATACGAAAACTATGTACCAAAAGATTGGATTGGTACATATGAAGATTTCACTGAATTCATACCTACATCAGAGAAATATTGGATAGATAAGTTTAATAATAATCTACTTTTACTATAATTCAAGTAGGACAAGAGTGATGATAGTATAAGAACTTCTTACCTTAATAGAGCTTATAAGATTAATGGAGAAGTAAATAGAGTCCCTAAATCCAGAAATAAAGGAGTAAAATAGTCATGAAATATCCATATAGTTTTGAAGTACTTAACAGTAGACATTTAGTTATGAGACTTCCTCAAGAAATTAAACTTGTTGAAACTTTTTTAGGAATTGAAGTTTCAGCTTTTGGAGATTGGATTTTAAAAGAAATACAAAGTGTTTTAAACGGAGAAAAAAATTATGTAGTAGTAAATGGCAACATTTGCGGTTTAGAAATTCGGAACGATACAACTACTGTGTTAGACAATTTAGCCGAAGATGGTAAAGGCGAATATTGTGAAATTGAAACAATGGACTTGGTAGAATTAATTCATATTTGGTTAGATAAACAAAAAGAATATAAGAAAGATAAAAATAAAGGATTGTAATAATTTACATAGCTGGCCTCTTAATGAAGTCGGCTTTATTTATTACTCATATAAATTTTAATCACAAGGCGTATGATATAGGCTTCCAACTTTACGCGTAGGGTTCCCTATGCTATTTATTTTGCTCATCGAAGTCACTCTTTCCTTCCCCTCCTCTATGTTTTACCGATAATACTAGTTTATATCAAGACATATTGCACATAAAACTACAAATCATTATTTACCATATTGCCCTAAGTTACGGAAACAATTATACTAGATATAATCGAGATAAATAATCTGAATATTCTCAGAATTAGAGATAAGATTTTTACTTCCCGCAAATAGAGGCGTAAATTCTATTTTCTACTAAATAGATTAGAAAACGTTAATAAAATGAGGAGGGTTACGATGCCCCAGCTTGATTCATTACATCCTATTGTAGAAAAAATAATAAACAATATTGAAAAATTAATGGTCGGAAAACGAAAAGAAACGATCTTATCCTTGACAGCTCTCTTAGCTGAAGGTCATGTACTATTAGAAGATGTTCCTGGTGTCGGGAAAACAATGTTAGTACGTGCTCTTTCTAAATCCATTGATGCTGATTACAAGCGAATTCAATTCACACCTGATTTACTGCCGTCAGATGTAACAGGTGTTTCTATTTACAATCCAAAAGAGCTCCAATTTGAGTTCAAGCCTGGACCAATCATGGGGAATTTTATACTTGCTGATGAAATTAATCGTACATCTCCCAAAACACAATCTGCCTTACTTGAAAGTATGGAAGAAGGCAATATTACAATAGATGGCATGACAAGACCGTTACCAAAACCGTTCTTTGTAATGGCTACACAAAATCCGGTCGAATATGAGGGAACATACCCTTTACCAGAAGCCCAGCTCGATCGATTCTTATTGAAACTAAAAATGGGATATCCTACACCAGAAGAAGAATTTGAAATTTTAAACCGGATGGAAAAAACAAATCCACTCTCCCATCTACAAGCTATTACTACAATAAAAGAGTTACTTTATTTACAACAAAGCGTACGAGAAGTAAGCATGGACAAAGCAATCAAGCATTACATTGTAAAGCTTGTTAGTCAGACTCGTTCTTATAGTTCTATACAGCTAGGTGCAAGTCCACGTGGCTCAATTGCTTTAATGAAAGCTTCACAAGCTTATGCATTCATCCATGGTAGAAATTATGTTATTCCAGACGATGTTAAATTTTTAGCTCCTTACGTGTTAGCTCACAGACTCATTCTAAAAATGGAAGCAAAATTTGAAGGAGTAACAGGGGAACAAGTTATTTCAAAAATCGTTGCACGAACTGCCGTGCCGACTCAAAGGACGATGAACCTTTGATGAAACGCATGCTACGAGCACTATATCATGTTACTAAGTTATCACTCATTCCTTTATGCCTAGTCTTAACCTTTGTATACGCTATGCTTCAAGGAGGATTTGTTAGTTGGTTTTTGTTTTACAGTACGATTCCTATTGGCCTTTATTCACTATTACTCCCTTTCTATGCTTTACGGAACGCCGAAGTAAAACGAATAACAAACCAAGGCGAATATGTAGCAGGAGTACCATTTGTAAGCACCATTACAATAAAAAGAAAATTTCCTTTTCCCTTACTCTATTTAATTATAGAAGATGAACTGCCATCACAATTTACAAATTGTAGACAAACGAAGGCGAATAAGGTCATACTCTTTCCAGGATTCAAACGAAATATTTCGTTTCAATATGCTATTGACACAATCCCTCGAGGAGAACACACATTTTCAAGCGTACGTGTCAAAACTGGCGATCTATTCGGTATGATAAAGAAAGATGTAACTTTTTCAGTTCCAGATACATTTTTAGTCTATCCCCAGTATGTAGATATAACGTATCGACAATTGGAAAATCATTTCGAACAAGGAGCGCTTTCAGCAAATATAAATTTAGCAAAAGACTCTACAATTTCTGTCGGTGTCAGAGAATATAAACCTGGCGACCGCTTTTCATGGATTGATTGGAAAGCAACTGCACGAACAAACAATATTATGACGAAAGAGTTTGAACAACAACGTAGCCACAATATCATGATATTTATGGACAGAACCGAGTCTCCTCTATTCGAATCAGTCGTAACGTTTACTGCCTCTATTGTGAGGGCTGTCTTGAAGCAAAATTCATCAGCCTCATTCGTGTCTGTCGGAAAAGAACGTACTTTTTTTCCTTTAGACAATGGAGATAGCCAGTTGCAGCAAATCTTTTGTCATTTAGCGAAAGTACAAGCTGACAGTGTATTCCCGCTCTCCCAGAGTGTAGAAATCGAATTAAGAAAAATTTTTGAGCCCGTAACGATTATACTCGTGACAAGCGATCTTTCTCCCGATATTCAAAAGGCAGCTGACTATGCTGCTATAAAAAATAGGAAATTAATGGTGTTTGTCGTGAAAGAAAAAGCGAATCAACTCTCACATCGAGAACTAAGTATTCTAGAAAATCTACAAAAACGAAAAATATTTGTAAATGCAGTTTATGAAAACCGGTATACAAACGTGTTTTTTGAGGTGAGCAAATGATAACATTACGGACAAAAAAACAATGGGATATGAGCAGATTCTTCATACATGTATGTGCATTTCTACTTTTACTAGAATGGCTAAGACCCCTTATAGGTATTACAAACGTAGGTAGATTAGATATTTTTATAATATTTATAGGAATTTGCTTCACACTCTCTTTTTTTCAAACAAGTTGGCAGATTCCAATAAAGATCGTCACGATTTTATTCATCATTCATTTCCTATATTATAAAAATGCTTTTATCAATCCATCTTGGCTAACAAAATTTTTTACTGATATTTCTCGAAATTCCTCCCTGTTATTTCAAGGGAATTTACTAGATATTTCTCCAGTTTTTCCAACACTTTTATTTTTTTTATCATTTTGGTTTTTGAGTGCTTTTATCTCTTTTTGGATGATTCATAAAAAACGTGGGTTGTTATTTCTTATATTGACTATTATTTATATCACAATTTTTCACGACTTACATTTATACAATGCAAACTACGCTATTATTCGTACTGTTGTCATCGGTTTTTTTATGCTTAGTCATCTCCACATAGAACGAATAAAAGAGATGGAACACTTACAAAATTATGCTAGAGAAATCTCAAAATTACTTAGACCACTTACACTATTTATTGTATTTTCAGTAACCATCGCATACTTTGCTCCAAAATTTGGACCTCAATGGCCAAACCCAATGGATTTTTTAAAACTCAACACATCCGAAGCAAGTACAAAACAAGAAGTTTCTAAAATTGGGTATGGTTTAGATGACTCGCGATTAGGCGGTCCTTTTAAGGCGGATCCTACAATTGTTTTCACAGCACAAACGCAAAACAAACAATATTGGAGAGTCGAAACGAAAGATTTTTATACCGGAAAAGGCTGGGAAGTTTCTGAAAATCAAAAAAAGGTTTCTTTTAAAAATAAAAACGACGTCGTGAGCTGGTACGAACAAAATACAAAAACGGAGGCAACCGAGGCAACAATCACCATGCAAAAAAGTTATCCTCACCTTACCTATCCAGCAGGATTAGTATCAGTTGAGGCTTCTTCTGATGTATCATACAGCGTTGACCCATTTTCAGAAAAAATCTATACGATGCACGGAGACTCTTCTACTACTTTAAATTCATATAAAGTAACATATGAGGTCCCGGAGTTTTCCATAGAAAATTTGAAAGCTGTAAAAGCAAATGAAGGTCATGAAACAAGTCCTTATTTTATGACAAAGTACACCCAACTTCCCAAATCATTACCGCAACGAATAAAAGACTTAGCTGTTAATCTAACAAATGATAAAGACAACCGATATGATAAAGTATTAGCTATTGAAAATTACTTCACCGACCATTCTTTTGTATATGAAACAACGAATGTTTCATTCCCTACTAAAAACCAAGATTATGTAGATCAATTCCTTTTCGATACAAAAAGCGGCTACTGTAATAATTTTTCGACGTCTATGATTGTATTACTTCGTTCTGCCGGGATTCCCGCTCGCTGGGTAAAAGGTTATACAGAAGGAACTCTTGATAATACACTTGCCTCTGCAGAAGGTGAAGATGTTTATAAAATCGCGAACGATAACGCACACTCTTGGGTCGAAGTATATTTTCCAGGATATGGATGGATTCCGTTCGAACCAACAAAAGGATTTACCAATCCCTATAATTTTACAAATAATACTCCTGCTCCTACTTTACAAAATAGCGAAGAAACTAATTCTCAAAATGCGCAAATGCACCAAAGAAATAATGAAGCAAAGCTCAAAAGTTTAATAGAAGATACAGAGGAAGCTTCTACTAAAAAGATTACAAATGCTAAAAATAGATTTTCTTGGTGGTACGTATTCCTCTCTTCGATGCTAATTAGTATTATAGGATACATTCTCTTCGCTACTAGAATGAAATGGATTACATTTTTTATCATTCTTTTCTATAAATACCGAAAAGATGATGCTGTTTATAGCAAAGCTTACGGTGCACTTTTAAAACAATTTGCGCGAATCGGTATACCACGAGGTGAAAGTCAAACATTCCGCGAATATGCACTCCACATCGATACGCTTTACAACTCAGCCGATATGCAACAACTTACTTTCAGTTATGAGAACGCTATGTATCAAAAGGGACAGGCTGCAGTAGAATGGAAAAAATCCGCACACTTATGGGAAGTGCTTATGAAAAAAGCAGCTTCTCCGCCCAAATCAAATGACTTCCATTCAGCGATTTAATCTTGATAATGTGAGTTAAAGGAAAAAGCCTCAAAGAACTACCTTGTTCTTTGAGGCTTTTTTAATAAAGTGAAACTTCTAGTTATTCCCCAAGTACCTTCTCAATCTCAACCTCTAAATCCACCGGCTTCGTCTGCGGCGCAAAACGCCCTACTACTTTCCCGTCTTTTCCAATTAAAAACTTAGTAAAATTCCATTTCACTGCTTTCATACCGAGTAAACCTGGTGCTTGTTCTGTCATGTATGTATACAGAGGATGAGCCTTGTCACCTTTTACATCAACCTTTGCAAACATCGGGAAATTTACACCGTAGTTTAACTCACAAAAACTAGTAATATCTGCTTCTGTGCCTGGTTCTTGTCCTCCGAATTGGTTACAAGGAAAACCGAGTATTTCTAGTCCTTGGTCTTTATATTTATCATATACTTCTTGTAACCCTTTATATTGCGGTGTAAAACCACACTTGCTAGCTACATTTACAATAAGAAGTGCTTTTCCTTCGTAATCTTTTAACGATTTATCTTCTCCTGTTATCGTTTTAGCTGAAAAATCATAAACTGTCATTGTCCTTACCCCTCTCTTCACTATCATTCTATGTTTATACTATACTACATTCATGAATATACAGCTCTTATTACGTACTTACAGGCTGAAATGATAGCGCTTTATTTTCGTTCGAAAATTCGACACAAACTACTAGACTTTTATGTTGGAAAGTTTTACAATTTAATTGTGAACAAAATGTGACAGTTTATATTCCATTATAAAAGAAAAGGATGGTGTTCATTATGAAAACTGCACAACATGAAACGATTTCAAATCGCGAGTTTTATTTCGTACTATATATGATGTTATTGTATGTGATTGGCTGGGTAATCGATGTAAATGGTTTATTTTTAAGCTCCTACTTTAATTTAGCAGGAGAGATTATGCTTCCATTAGTTGGTGGCATTGTTGGGTTGTTCGTTATGTCTATCAATAAAGAACAAACGAAATAAATACATTACAAAAAGGCAGAAGACGAAACTTTCGTTTTCTGCCTTTTTGTATTTTTAGCGTATAATAGTTACATACCGTATATAAGGAGTGGTAAAGATGAAAAAAGTAGAGCAATTATCTTCGCACCTATATCTTATTGATGATTTTGATTTACAACATACTGAACGTACAGGTACGTATGTTTTATTAGGTGACGATATTACTTTAGTTGAAACTTGTGCAGCCCCTTCTCTTCCATATATTTTAGATGGCTTACAACAATTACATATTGATTTAAACGATGTTAAAAACATTATCGTTACACATGTTCATTTAGATCACGCCGGGGCTGCTGGTTTAATGATGGAAAAATGCCCAAATGCTACTTTATATGTGCATTCTCGCGGCGCTCGTCATATGATTGATCCAACAAAACTCATTTTAGGCGCAAAAGCTGTATACAAAGAAGATTTCGATAAACTATTTGATCCAATTCTTCCTATAGAAGAAGAACGTGTTCATATTGTACAAAATGGTGATACTTTAAAAATTTCAGAAGACCGTATCCTGACATTTTATGATACACCGGGACATGCTAAGCACCATATTAGCATTCACGATTCATTAACAAATGGCATTTTTACTGGCGATACAATAGGAATTTACTATAGAGAACTCGCAGACCTTGGTGTAGAACTATATCTACCATCAACGTCCCCTTCACAATTCCAACCAGATGCGATGATTGCTTCTAAAAATCACATTCAAAGTATGAATGTAGATACTATTTATTTCGGCCATTACGGTGCATCATCCAATGTTACAGAAGTATATAACCAACTGGAACATTGGTTACCTATTTTCGTCCATACTGGTAAAGAGGTCTTTGAACAGTATAATGATTTCGATGAAGCGACTAAAGCTTTACAAACTATATTAATGGATAAGATCTCTTCTCACCTTACAAAGGTAAACGTTCCATCAGATCATTCCGTTTATAACATTTTACATCTAGATATAGAAATTAGCGCTATGGGCATTATTGATTATTTCACGAAGCAAGAAAAAGCAAACTCCACTATTAAATAACCGTAAAAGAAGAGATATACAACAGTAGTTATTGTATATCTCTTCTTTTTTTGAATATATTTTGAGTAAAGGATGGTGGAATGTAATGCAAAAAGTGATGCTATATCTCTGCTTCACCTTATTTATCGTCTTATTATTATTTGTCGGAGTGAAAATTCAATTTTATTTAGATACAGACGCGCAGGTGAACTTTAAATTTTATCCAAGGTTATTCTACTATACACTCTTCCCTCTTATAGTTGGCATTTTATTACGATTCCTTCAGTCCATTAATCGCGAAACAAATAAACAAAACTGGCGCTTTCAACCGGATAAATTTATCGCTATTACTGTGCCTACGCTATTCATTTCCTTTTCTCCAGCCCTACTCTTTTCACCAGTTGGTGAATACCTACCTTATTTAAATAATATTATTCTTGTGAATACGACTTTCGTTACCATTATTAGTTTAATAGCTGGTTACTCACTTTTAGATTGTTTGATACAAAAAGACAAGGAGAATAGTAAGGAATATAACTAAGTAATTTCCCACTTTCACTTTATTAAGCAAATCAAGATAATTCTGCCCCTGACTTGTATGCAAAAGAACCTAATGTTCAATTTTCAAGTGCCGTTGGTTATGGTGGTTTATTTATAAGCGCAATACTCCTTGTAAGATTTGCTATACATGCGGTAAGGAATTTTAAGTAATAACAAAACGAGTGTGAAATCGCATAGATTTTATACTCGTTTTTTATTGTTTATATATTCAATATGTACTAGGACATTTATGTTAAACTATAGAAAATCTTGCACTAAGTCAAAATACATTTCAATCAAGGGAGAATTATTATGTATAGATTTTTCGGATTTTCGTGTCTAATGTTTCTCGCAAGTATATGTTCTTTCTTTGTTTTAAGAGGACCTAATGCAAATTTAACTTTGATTATTGCGATTCTAGGAATACTTTCATTACTCGGTATTATTTCTGCGATAGCATCAAAAAATTGGTTATTCGGAATAGTTGGTACTGCATTAAATGGCGTAATATTAGTATTTGTATATTTCTTATTGCTAGCAAAAGGAATAGGTGGTTAATATATTTACGTTTCAATAAGAAAAGCTCACAGCTTAAGCTATGAGCTTTTTTACTTATCTCACCTTTTCATCTACATACTCCATAAACTGTTCTGCTTTAATAAACCTTTCTTTATACGCTTCAGGTACTTCTTCTACTGTTATCCCACCACTCGATTTCGCTTTTACTAATACAGTTTGATATGACATTAACGCTTCCATATATTGTTCATACTCTTCCGAAGTTAATACTTCTTTACTAGATTTATGGCCATTTAATTTATCAAAATATGGCTGAAGTTCCATTTCTACCTTTTTCATTTCCTCTTTTTTAGCTGGTGATAATTGATCATAATCAATATTACCGTTCGAATCCCCGTGCTCAAGTTTTGCATTTGTTAATTTCTTTAGTTCTGTTGTAAACTCTTCATATTCCTTCGCACCCATTTCATCTTTCGCTTCTGATAATTTTGCATTAAAACGCATATACGCTTCTAATGTCATAGCTCCAGCATGTTTTTTTAAGTTCTCAAAAGATCCGTATATACCATCCGCCATAATAGATTGGTAAGCAAAACCAGTCGTTGGGATTAAAAATACTGCTGCAAGCACTCCTGCAATAAGTCGCTTCTTCCTTTTGTTACCGCCGCGATTCATTTTAATCTGAACAATTACTTTTTCTTTTAACTCCGGCGGGGCAACAATCCCCTTCGCTTCTTCTTGTATAGATTCTCTAACTCTACAATCTAAGCTCATTTCACATTCCCTACCTCTCCTAAAAAGATTTCTTCTATTTGTTCTTTTTGGCGTAGTTTCTTTAATGCCGCATGAATTCTAGACTTAACTGTACCGATTGGAATATGTAATATTTGTGCTACTTCTTCTTGTGAATAATCGTGTAAGTATCTTAAGATAATAACTTGTTTCAATTTATACGGTAACTTATGAATGAGTTCGATTAATTTTTGATTTGATATTTTACTTATAACATCGTTAGAAAAATCAATTTGTACTGGTTTTCTTTGCTCTTCTGCTTTTTTTATAATTCGTAGTCGCATCCACCTCTTTCTTCTATAGGAGTGAATTTGTTTAATCGTAAGTCCAATTAGCCAAGGGCGAAATGGCTTCTCGCTATCATACTTACGAAGCGATTCATATAGCTGTATGTATATTTCTTGAACGACATCATCTACATCCGTTTTATCTTCTATTAAAAAATGTGCTGTCTTATATACTTCTTGAATCGTTTTATCATACAATTCGCTATATGCTTCTTTATTGCCTGATAAAGTTAATTGGATTAAATCTATATACACCGTTTCATCCTTCATATTCCATCCCTCCTTTGTCTTACACTTTATATTGGCAAGTAATTGATGTTTCGTTCGATTTTTTCAAACAGTTTTTTATATACATTAATATAATGATCCAATGAGTTCATAAGCTTCACTTATAAAGCCGCATAACTATTATATAATTTCCCAATTGCTAATGACGCTTTAAAATGATTTGTATAGTCAAATTTAGGAGGATATATGATGAAAGCTATCGTTGTAACGTCGTTCGGTGGTCCTGAAGTGATGCAATATACAGATGTGGATATACCGGTTATTTCAGAAGATCAAGTTTTAATTCGTGTTGTTGCTACCAGTGTAAATTTCGCCGATATTAAATCACGGTATGGAAAAAAAGGAAATAAAGCACTCCCTTTTATTCCAGGTATAGATGTCGCTGGTATTGTAGAACGTGTCGGTTCTCATGTGAAAAATATTCATCCTGGACAGCGTGTCATTGCTTTTCCTCAAAATGGATCTTACGCAGAATACGTTGTCGCAAACGAAAACCTTACTTTCGTTTTACCTGATAAAGTCGATTTTCAAACGGCAGCTGCTTGCCCGATCGTATCTTTTACAAGTTATAATTTACTCGCAAATGTTGCAAGGCTTCAACAAGGTGAATCTGTACTCATTCATGCGGCTGCTGGTGGAATTGGTACTACAGCGATTCAACTTGCTAAACTATTAGGGGCTGGAAAAGTTATCGGCACTGTCGGAAGTGAAGCAAAAAAAGAAATTGCTTTAGATGTTGGAGCTGATTATGTTATTTGTCATCAAGATGAAGATTTTGTAGAGAAAGTCAATGAACTGACAAACGGAGAAGGCGTTAATATCATTTTAGACTCTATTTCTGGAACGGTTTCGGAAAGAAGTTTAAACTGTCTTGCTTATTATGGTCGCCTCGTTCATTTCGGTAATGCTAGCGGTGAAATTGGTAATTTTGAAACGAAAGATTTACATGCAAGTTGCCGCTCTATACTCGGATTCAGCTTTGGAACCACACGAAAAAAACGTCCTGAACTGCTCCAAGAAACTGCAAATGAAGTTTTCCGTTATTTGCGTGACGGACGTTTGCAAATTAAGGCTACGAAATCTTTTCCACTTCAAGATGCAGGGAAAGCACATGAATGGGTCGAAAGTAGAAAAAGTACAGGGAAAGTAATACTAACTGTTCAGTCCTCTTCCTGAAATGAATACTTGAAACCGAGGTGTCATTTTCATGGGATCACGAATTATGCATGCTATTATCGCCAACAAGATTGCCGAAAAACTATATATCCAAGATAAAACTTCTTTCATACTTGGAGGTGTAGCCCCCGATGCGGTTCATTCAGCAGAAGAAAAAGGAGCTTCACACTTTTACGCTGGCACAACGAAAAACTATACGAGAAGGATAGATTTCAATTCTTTTTTTCAAAAATATAAAGCTCATATGGATTCCCCTTTTCTCCTTGGCTATTACACTCACCTCATTGCCGATGATAATTGGCTAAGCGGCTTCTTTCTACCTTGGCTAAAAAATAGAATAGAAAATGACGAAACGATCGCACCTATGTACTATAACGATTTTAAATTGTTAAATGCAAAGTTGCTTCATCATTACGATACAGAACAGCAGCTCTTCTCTCTTCTCAACCAAGAGGCTCACATTGTGGATATTGAAGAAGTTTCTAAAGAAAATGTTTTAGAATTTCGAAAGTATCTTTTTGAAGATATGTTGTATCCCGAGCAACATTTGCATGAAGACTTACAGGTATTTACGTTTAATCAAATTGTCGGTTATATGGAAACTGCTATTGAAAAAGGTGCATTTTTTATTAAACAACTCTCTCATGAAAAATTCATTTCAAAGATTTAATCCCCCTCAATATGTTTGAGGGGGATTTTCACATCTCAATATTATTATCGGTTCTTTTCCATAACCGCAAAATAATTCCCTTCACTATCAGCAAAGTTAAACACTTTACCAGAAGGCATAGTTACCATTTCGCCAACAGTAACATTTTTATTTTTTAAATCTGTATATAATTGATCCAGATTTTCTGAGAAGAACATTAAAGACGGTGTACCAAGATTCAATTCTGGGCTCATCTTAGAAATCACTTCTTTATTATGTAGTACAATGCTCGTTTCAGCATCATTAGTTGGAGCAATTTCAATCCATCTCATTCCTTGTTTGTTATCTTCCACTGCAACTACATGAAACCCTACCTTTTCCGTCCAAAAATTTACTGCCTCATCCTGATTATTTACATATAACATAATTTGTCCGACTTTATGAATCATTGTTTTTCCCCCTAATGGTTTTAATATTCTATGTAGGTTTCTACAGGTACTATTGTTAATCCTTTTTCATTCAGTTGAATACTTATAAATCGCTAGTCATAAAAAGTTGTCTTTTTGCTTAGGGGAACTTAATAGCTTTTGCTTAGTAGCAATAATGTGGTTGTATCTCATCGATATCAAGCTACGGTTATGAAGTACCCCCTAAACAAATTTTTTATCTCTTTACAATTATTTATAATCATTCAGCTCATTTTTGTCGTTTTGGAGAACAAACAATTTTTTAATATAGATTTTCAATTGTATTGCCATCCTTCGGTTCAACTTCACGAATCATATAACTATCTACCTTTTGCATTTAATAAATCATGGTAAAGTTTAAGGTAGATTATGGTTATAACTCTATATAAGCTTTTTCCCCACCTGGAATCTTAAATTTATTTACATCATATTCTTTAATTATATATTTCTTTATCGCTTCAAAATCTTTCCCAAAAGCAAGAATTGGATTTTTTGAGAAATATATCGTTTCTTCCTCGTCATAAATTCGGGCTTTAATTACTTCTTTGTCAGAGTGAAACGATACATTGACTCCTTTGTAAAAATATTCATAGTATCCCTCTTCATCCTGTTCACTCTTATCTTCAAAAGGAACTGATTCAATATGATATATAGCTCCATTTACATTTATAGATTTCATACAACACTACTCCTTTTCAAGAATATCCATCAGAATGTAAAGTAATAATAAAGTTGTTTAAATGTTGTTCAACTAAAACACCCGTTAGTTCACTTAAGGTAATCCTATTAAACCTGGAGTAACTCCTTCTATTCTCGCCCAGTCAAATAAAGATTCAACTATCATTTGATTCTTACATTTAATTTTTAATAAACTTCCTTCTGACATCGTACTTATTTCAAAATGCTCAATGATATTTTCTGTTCCTAAATTTTCTATTATTAAATTTTGAATAGTAAAAAAAGAGATTTCTACATAGATTACATCCCACTTATTCCAGCGTTTAGGTTTATGTTCAACGTTTTCATTTGTCATCAATTGGATAACTAGGGTAGGGCCATCCCTTTTAAGACACACTTCTAATAACTCTGCTTCTTCAAATTTTGGTACTTTTCCAAAAATGCTAATTAACGTCTGGGGATTTAAAATTTTTAATTGATCAATCATTTTTATACCTTCTATTTTTTATTTCTCTTTTCAAAATAATAATGATCCTCCATCCCATCGACTTGTCCCATTCCTGTATTGTACTCAGGTCTTTCATTTTAATGAGTTTGTTGATCTCCAATGCCACGTTTCCCGAAGATATGACCGGCTAAGTGATCTAGAATTATAATTTTTTGTCCATCGACTTCATATGTGAATTCCTGGGTCATAATAGGCTGTTTTTTATCATTTAGTATCCATTTTTCGAAGAGTCAATTGGATTAATGTTGCAACACTCAAAATGAATTTCATAATATTCTTCCTCAGAGAATACTTGTACAATTTGTCCCGTGTCCTTATCAGCAATTGTAAATTCGTTAGTTTCAGAAATGTCCCAAAGTTCCTCAATAAATTTTGTAAAGTTCAATATCCTAACATTTGCCCACATCGGTTCTAAACAATTAGGAACTAATATAAAATATTCTGTTTTATGATTTGAAAAATTTAAAGAAGCTAAAGAATTTTCAATCCATAAAATATACTTACTTTTAACATTACCAATTGGAATACAAAACTTTGGCTTAGAATCAATCTTACGAAATTTTTTCAATGCTATATCGAATAGTTCTATCCATGCAGAATCTGGATTTTCAAATTCAATAAATTTTAAATTTGAAAATAGGCTAATGATTTTTTCAGCACTAATTAACGCCTTCTTCCTACAAATCCTATCATTTTGATATATCATAATCTATACGCCTCTCATTTATTATAATAAGTATGATGATCGTTATTAAGCCTGAAATGTTCAAATATCTTTTCTTCATAAAAATCCTGTCTTTTTTCAAGACAATTATGGATGGTATCTTCCTTTCACGAGCTGTTGTAGACCCACTATGTATTCCAAGCTCAATAATATTTTTTCATAATAATCCAATTCTATCTTAAGGTCAGGGAAGGTTTTCGGCATTTTCGTTCGCCAGGGGTTCGCAAAATCTGTGTAATATTTAAAACTTCGATTCTAAAACACCACGTTTTATGGGGGAGAGATAAATCCCTTTAAATATATTTGTATTACTTCGGATATGTCCACTTTATTCTACTGATAGTTCTCTATGGAAAACAACTATAAAATATGGAATAATTAAATTTAAGTGAAAAAAGACCACACTTTCTAGTGTTTTTTACGCTTCAATATCTTTCCCTTCTGCTACCACTGTATCTCGCCACAACACAAGTAGTTTTCTAAATTCAGAGGTCTCAATTTTACATTGGTTATTTGGGGCACTCATAAATAAGTTAATAGCACTAGTATAATTAGGTTCAATGTAGACTGCTGCTACGTTCCCTTCTATTTCATATTGCGGAACTTCTTGCTTCACTACAGTATCTAAAATCTGTATATACTCATCTGCTTCATCATCTAAAATATCTTCTAAAAAATGAGAAATTATAGAAATCTCTTTGGGCAAACGTATTCTTAATCCGCCGAGTCCATCACGGTAAAATTCGTATATGTATTCCATTTTTCACCTCCTAATATAAATAGATTATACATTTATCATCTCATTATTCTGTATATTTTTTCTATTTTAAATCTGAGAGAGGTTTGTCTTACATATCTAACTGTATCGACTTCAATCTTATTATTATTTGCTTCTCACGCTTTGGAATTAACAGTTACTGTCGTACGTATTGCATGTGGTATTGTTTTTGAACTGTGTCAGAATCAGAACTCATTTGCGTAGCAATTTTTTCAGCTTTCTGAACATTACTTTGAAAGATTGCCATTATAATTTAACTCCTTACTTTAATATATTTTTTAAATTACAAAAGAAGAGCCTATGTAGTTTTTATATTAATGATATTTAACAGGGAATATGTAGTATTTTCATATACCCCAAAACATAGACCCTATACCAATAAGGTAATCCATAAAATGGAACACATCTTTAATTATACTAATACATCCTTACATTGACTTAGAAAAAATTTAAATTAGTGAATAATCTTTCTATATATTTTTAAGAGGAAATAATTAGTTACCTAAAATGAGCATATTGACTCAAATAAAAAAGACGCAACTATAAATAGTTACGTCTTCCCTATTATTTATCCCGTAAACGTCCGATTGATGAGGGATAATAATCAGTGGGGGAATCCCCACTGATTATTTTTTCACTTTATCTAGGCTTTTTCTTCCCAGTAAACGCTGGTTTCTTTTTCTTTGGTGCTTTCGGTTTCGTTTCTACAAATGATCCGTTGAACATTTCTTGCTTCGTAAATACGATACCTAGTTTTTTTGCAAATTGAAGTAATTTACGCTCTTCTTGTTGTGTTACAAGAGAAACGACTGTTCCTTCTTTACCCATACGTCCTGTACGTCCTGAGCGGTGAATATATTGGTCTACTGTGTCTGGTAACTCCAAGTGGATTACATGTGTTAAATCATCAATATCAATACCGCGTGCTGCAATATCAGTAGCAAGTAGAATTTCTAATTTACCGCCGCGGAAAGCTCGCATCGTTGCTTCACGTTCTTGCTTACTTGCTTCTGCATGAAGAGCTGCTGCTTTCATTTTACGGAATTTCAATTTCTGAGTAATTTCATCTAAACGGAATGGGTCATTTAAGAAAGCAACTGCTTTTACATCGCCCATATGCATAATTCTTCTTACGTAATCATTTTTTTCGCGTCGCTCACAAATGATATACGTATGCTCAACTAAGCTTTTTGACTCAGCACGAGTTACACGTACTAATTGTGGTTCAACTGTCAAATCACGTGCAGCATCTTCTGCCGCTTTTGTCATTGTCGCAGAGAAGAATACTAATTGACGATCGCGCATTGTAGATTTAATTACATCTTGTACAGCGCCCATCATCTTTTGTTTTACAATTTGATCAAACTCATCAAATACAATTGTTTTCACTTCATGCATCTTTAGTTTTTTCATACGAATTAATTCTAAAATACGTCCTGGTGAACCGACAATTACTCTCGGGTGTTTCTTTAATTTTTCAACTTGGCGCTTAATATCTGCACCACCAATTAAAGATGCACCTGAAATTTCAGTCCCTGCTGTAAACTTTTGAACCTCTTCGTGAATTTGCATGACAAGCTCACGTGTTGGTGCTAAAACAACAACTTGTGGTTGTTTTACTTCAGGATTAATTTTATGTAAAAGGGGTAATAAGTACGCTAATGTTTTTCCTGTTCCAGTTGGAGATTCAGCTATAACGTCTTGTCCTTCTAAAATAGTTGGAATCGCTTGTTTTTGAATTTCGGTTAATTCTTTAAAACCAGCCTTTTCCCAAGCTTGTTGTAAAAATGGTTGCATATCTTTTATCATTTGTTTTTCTCCTTTATCTCTATTTTTGAAGAAAATGTTGTATTGTTCGCACCGTTTCTATCATGTGTGAAATAACAGCTATTAAATCATCAACATGGTCTTCTGTAATCGCTTTTTGAAATAGAACCTCTACCTTATTATGATATGAAATCGCTTGCTTATTATATTCGTATGAAAGTTTTTGCGTAATCATTCTTTCTTTTCCCCATATAGAATGCATGAAAGTTTCAATTTCTTCGCACACTACCTCTGGCTTTTCTATCGGGAATGAAAATGCTAACTTCATTTCACAACCTGGTGTAAATTGTGGTACTTCCAATATTTCACCAGACAAGTTCTTTGCATCCACAGATAATGAAAATGTTGCTTCTACTAGTGGTTCGAACGGTTCTGTTAATTGAAATGAAATACGATATATACGACTTAATGAAGCAAGGTCCATCATATCTTTTCGATTTGTTACAAGAATATCTCCATGTAAATCAAAATCATAAACAGCACCTTCTACGATTACTTTTAAATTATCAAAAGCAGTTGGATCAAACATAATTTCCTCCAAAAAACAGGCGCCTTTCGATGGAAAGGCGCCACTTGATGTATATATAGTTTACAGATAAACGAGATGAATTACAACCTTTTAGAATAAACCTACTGCTTTTCCATCTTCATTTACATCCATTTGTAGTGCTGCTGGCTGTTTTGGAAGGCCTGGCATTGTTAACATTGTTCCCGTTAACGCAACGATAAAACCTGCACCGATAGATGGTTTTAGCTCACGAATTGTAACGATAAAGTCAGATGGACGACCTAATTTCGTTGCATCGTCAGAAAGAGAGTATTGTGTTTTCGCCATACAAACTGGTAGGTTACTCCAACCTTCTCCTTCATATTGAGCTAATTGCTTACGTGCTTTTGGAGCAAATTCAATATCTTTTGCGCCATACACTTTTTGGGCAATTGTACGAATTTTTTCTTCTAATGGTAATTCTAATTCATAAAGTGGTGCGTAGTTATTCTCACCTTTTTCGATTTCTTTTAGTACTTTTTCAGCAAGGTCAACTCCGCCTTGGCCACCTTTCTCCCAAACTTCTGTTAAGGATACTGCATAGCCACGCTCGTTACACCACTCTTGTAAGTATGTAACTTCTGCATCTGTATCTGTAATGAATTTATTAATTGCAATTACGAAAGGCACACCGAAGCTTTGAATTGTTTCAACATGCTTCTGTAAGTTTTCCATACCTTTTGCTAATGCATCTACATTTTCTTCTTTTAATTGATCTTTTGCTACGCCACCATGCATTTTAAGCGCACGAATAGTCGCAACAATAACAACTGCTTCTGGTTTAATACCAGCTGCTCGAGCTTTAATATCTAAAAACTTCTCTGCACCTAAATCAGCACCAAATCCAGCTTCTGTAATAACATAGTCACCTAATTTTGCTGCCATTGTTGTAGCGATAACACTGTTACAACCGTGAGCGATATTTGCAAATGGTCCACCGTGAATGATAGCTGGTGTATTTTCTAACGTTTGTACTAAGTTCGGTTTTAATGCGTCTTTTAATAATAATGTTAACGCACCTTCTACACCTAAATCTTTAACCGTTACAGGTTGATTTGCAAAGTTATATGCAACCACGATGCGAGATAGACGCGCTTTTAAGTCTTGAATATCTGTTGCAAGGCAGAATACAGCCATAATTTCAGATGCCACTGTAATATCGAAACCATCTTCACGTGGTACACCTTGAACTGGTCCACCAAGACCAATTACTACGTTACGTAGGGCACGATCATTTAAGTCAACACAGCGTTTCCAAACGATTTTACGCGTATCAATCCCAAGTGTGTTTCCTTGTTGGATATGATTATCAATAAACGCTGCTAACGCGTTATTAGCAGTTGTAATCGCATGGATATCTCCAGTAAAGTGAAGGTTAATGTCTTCCATAGGTACAACCTGTGAAAAACCACCGCCTGCTGCTCCGCCTTTTAGTCCCATCGTTGGTCCAAGAGATGGTTCTCGAAGTGCGATTACTGTTTTCTTACCAATTTTATTAAAAGCTTGACCTAAACCAACTGTTACTGTTGATTTACCTTCTCCAGCTGGAGTTGGGTTAATCGCTGTTACTAAAACAACTTTACCGTCTTTCTCATTCTGTAAGCGCTTAAAAATATCAAGAGATAACTTACCTTTATAATGCCCGTATGGCTCTAATTCATCTTCTAAAATATTTAAATCAGCTGCAATTTCTTGAATCTTCTTCATACTCGCTTCTTGTGCGATTTCAATATCGGATTTAACTGTTGTAGTAGTTGTCATATACCCTAGTCCCCCTTTAATTGGTTCTGATGATATTGTATCAGTTTTTTGTATTTTCTGCACTTATTTACCTCCTAAAAATTCTTTCATTTCTTTATACGTTTTTTAACATAAATACCCATAAGAATGTTAACGATTGTTGTAACTCTGTAGGTAGTTGACCTAACATCTTCTCATTTACTCCACGCTTATATACACCGATACCATCCACAACTTCAAAACCTTGTTCTTTCGCTAGCTGCTCAAATTCCCAAGGCATCATCGTATTACAAACAACGTCTTTGCCGTATAAACGAGGATAACTGTTCTCTCGAGGCTTTGCTGTCGGTCCTAAAATTGCAATACATGCGTATCCATCTTTCTTTAAAACACGCTTTATTTCATTTAATGCTCGCAATGGCTCCTCGGTCCATTCTAAAGAATTAATTGCCATAATTGCTTCAAATTTCTCATTTTCAAATGGTAATGAAGAAAGATCACCTTTTATAAAAGATAAGTTTGGGCCTTCTCCGCGTTCTTTACCCTTTTGAATCATAACTTCCGATAAGTCCACCCCAACCGCTTTGTACCCAGTAAGACTTAATTTATATGTACCATACCCATCACCACAGCCAACATCTAACACTTGTACTTCCTTTTCCACGTACTGCTCAAAAAATGGAATGATTGTACTCCTGCTCCCACTATCCCACATTTCTTGACTATTTTGATTCCAAAAATCTGCATTATTATCCCATTTTTTCTCTGCCGATTCATGCCAATTAAACTTCGTCATACATTCCCCTACCTTCAGTTATTATCATTCATTTCATTCTACATCATTTTCCAAAATTCCTGTTTATCTTCATTAGGAGATGTACATGCTAATGATGGAATCTTTATTCTCCAATTTTTGCTTTACTTGGGTTTAACTCATACACATGTTCTTCTCTTTATGAAAGATACTATAGGTACACCCAATTGAAAGAGAGGGATGTACATGCGAAGAAAGAGAAATCATCATTTTAAAAGTGGTGAAAAAAACGAAGAGTATGCAGCTGAAATATCACCAGCTGGCATACCAATTAGACATAAGCGTAAAGAAATTGCAAATGAAATAGAAGGTACAAATACCGGTGCAATGGTAGGCTATGTCGCTTTATTTCTTTCGCTTTTCTCAATTGCATTTTATCCGGTTACACTCGGCTCTCTTGCGATTTTAGTCGGCTTATTAGCTGTCAATTTCGGAGCAAGAACACTTGGATATACAGCAATTGGTTTTGGTAGTTTTTCTGTTTTATTTACTTTACTTTATCCGCTTGCTTTGTCAGCGTTTTAAAAAAACACACCAAGTTATACTTGGTGTGTTCATTCGTGATACAACATGATATGACCGCATCCACAACAATGTTTCGCTGTAATTTCTTGAAACACCGGATAATTCTCTTCATCCCGATGCTCAATAAACACCTTTTCAAATCGATACATATTTGGTGCATATGCCCAATCTTGTTTCGTACGTGCATATAAAGTTGAGGAAAAGAACTCCTCACCACCGCAAACGATACATGTATTTTTCATCACTACCCCTCCTATGCTTGTCTTACTTCATCTATATGAACATAAGCATAAAAAAAAGACCTTCTATTACTAGAAAGTCTTTTCTGAAACAAAAAGAAATGTACCAAACATTCCTACTCCGCTATATTCTTTCGTAACACCAGCTTCTGTTTTATATGTTTGCTTTACAGTCATAAAAAACACACCATTTCGTGCATCTGTACTTTCAAATTGTAGTTTTTCTTTTTTATCGTCTACATTTTGTGTGCATTCAAAACTACTCTCATTACATTTCAATGCATACTTATCCTCTACATACACTTTAAAATCTGATTCTTTCGGACAAGTAATAAGTAAAATCGCCACGAGAATAATACTTATAACACCCACAATTGTATAATATTTCTTCATTTGTACTCCTTTCAAATGACAAGAAAACTTGACTTCATGCGCCAAGTTTTCTTAGTCCACAACCCATTGCCATTCTTGTTCTTTCTTATCAAAAATGAGCCAACCAGTCTCTGTTGCTTCTTCTTTTAATTCATCGATATTATCTAGCACCTCATCCGTACTTTCATACGAACCAACTACATATACCGGAATTTCAAGACCTCTTCTTGACTCAATTTTCCCTGCTAGATCAATATAAAGACCATCTTCCATTAATGGAAGAAGTCCCATGATCACTTCTTTCGAAATTGCTGGGAAAATTTTCGATTTTTGGAAGAAAGAAAAACGTTTCTTACCGAAAGCACCGAGTTTATAAGGAATGACTTTACTTAACATTCCTACAAAGTCAGCAATTCTACGATAATACACTTTGTTGTACCACCCGTCATCATGTGAAAAATAAACAAATCTATTTTTCAACAACGGAAAGAATGTTCTTGCAAGTGGTTCTTTTTTGTGAGCCAAATATAAAAGCTCTGCAATTTCTTTTGGCTCTAATTCATCTAAATCGCTTGCATCATCAAAATCTACCCAACAAAATTCATCAAATTCATCAATCTCTGCTTGAATTAGCTTATGTATATTTTCTTCCTCAACATATTCAAATAAAGTATGATAATGAAAATCTGTCCATTCAAAGTTATGCTTCAAAAGCAACACTTGATGAAGCGGTGAAGGGATGTTACTTGCAAACTCTTTAAATGTAATTCCTGATGTAATAAAACAATGACCCCGACGATTACCATTAATATATATCATATTCTTTACTTGGTCAGATCCTCCAGACAAAGCACCTAGCCACCTTCGTTTTATATGTTTCAATTCTATAGCATATTTTAACATGAAAAATTTTAGAAACATAGAAAAAAATTCAAAAACTATTTACAATTTCATGTGTTTTATTACATAGTGATTACAAGAAAAAACGCCTGCTCGTAAGCAGGCGTTTTTAAAGGATATCATCTGGGTTTTGAGGATGATGATCTCCCTCTTTCTTATCATCTTTTTGGAACATCGATTGAATTTTATCAATTGTTTGTGGAGCTAATTCAATCATTTTTTCCGCTAAATGTGTCGCATTTTGTAGATGCAGAATATTTACTCCATCTTTATTCACCACAAGAAATGCTACTGGTGTAATAGAAACACCACCCGCGCTACCGCCACCAAATGCAGGGTTACCGTTCGTTCTTTGTCCATCATTCGTTTGGAAATCAGAACCTCCTGCTCCAAACCCGAACGCTACTTTAGAAACCGTTAACACCACACCACCGTCAGCCGTTTGAACAGGCTCTCCAACAATCGTATTTACATCGACCATTTCTTTTAAATTTTCCATTGCCGCTTTCATTAACCCTTGAATTGGATGATCCACCGTTCATAACCTCCTTTGTCATATCTTTCCTAGTTTTTCCGAAAGTTGGTGAACTAAACATAAAATTTTATATTGATTTCAAAAAACTTAAGTTGTAATATTTAGAAAAATAAAAAAAAGGTCGATTCGTTATGATGCGAAAATTAACAAAGAAAGATCATGAACAAGTATTCGCTTACCTAAAAGAAGAAGCAGCCCTTAACTTGTTTATTATTGGAGATATTGAAGCTTTCGGTTATGACACAGATTTTCAAGAATTATGGGGCGTATTTAAAGAGAATGGAACATTAAAATCAATTCTACTCCGATTCCACGATTCATTTATACCCTATAGTAAAGAAGAACTTGTTACCACTGATTATGAGACACTTCTTTCCGCATATAAGCCGCTTAAACTCTCTGGTAAGTCAACTATTGTAGAAAGGTTTGAAACTGCTCCAAGTCTACAATTAGGCTCCAAAAATGAAATGTATTTTTGCGAATGTCTAGATGCCGACAACTTACCTAGTACGCCTGCCCAAGAAACAATTAAACTTGCCACACTAGATGATGTAGAGCGAATTATGCAATTAAGAAGTAGCATCGATGAATTCCCGACTGCTCATGAATCAGAAAAAATTTTAAGGCAAGCTATCGAAACCAATACAGGACGTACATATTATATTGAAAAAGACGGTGCAATCATCGCATCCGCCTCAACTTCCGCTGAAAATTCATTATCCGCAATGGTGGTTGGCGTATGTACGCATCCGAACTACCGCGGAAATGGATATGCTTCACTCATATTACAAAAAATGATTCAAGACTTTACGAAAGAAAGCCGAACACTTTGTTTATTTTATAACAATCCAGCTGCTGGACGAATTTATAAACGTCTAGGGTTTAAAGACATTGGGATGTGGACGATGTATCGATAATAAGAGGTACTCTATAAGCGGAAATAGTTGTAACTTTGCAATAAAAGCCGATTACACAAAAACTTCACACCGTTATTATGAAGAAACTACTTGAGGAGTGAGGACTCTAACTAAAAAATGTTATGCATTCAAACTAAATTTAGACAGATAAACGCCCCAATTGTTGCATTTCCTCCAGCAATTGGGGCGTTTATCCTCAAATTCTTTCCACTACAAATAGAAATATTTATGAAACATTTATCACACTTATGTCGCTATTATCTTTACGTGCAAATGCCCTTCTTAATATTACTGCTTCTTATTATACTGTGCTTTAAAATCAATATATTCCTGTCTCGCATCCTGATTATTACCTTGGTGACTATCAAAAGATGTATGTATTTGTGATATATATTTTACTAATTTGCCCTCATCATTTCTCTTCTTATAATTCACTACAATACTTACTTCCAATATCTGCTTTGAACCATTTTTAGAATCAATATGCAATGCGATTGATCCACCACCATATTCATCAAATTGTATTTTCAACTTATCATTTATGATACTCTGAAACTCTAATTCAGTTAGTTTGTATCCAACAGTACTAGGCTGATCAAACTTTTTTATATCATCCCCGGGCTTCATCTTTAGTTTCCCTATCCCTTTTAAACGATCTACAATTAAGTTCACGTATGAAACATCCAGGTTTGAATCCGGACTTTGTACCTGTCCATTTTGATACATAATATTGGTACTATAATTAACTTCTTCTTTATAATTTTTATTATCTACTTCCGAGGTAATTTCTTGTGTTGTATTTCCATATAAACTTTTATCTTTCGTATTATATATGCCTTCCGAAGTTTGATAGATTGTTTTACTATGCTCTCCATCTTCTTTTTGTTCATATGTACTATATATACCTCTTTGTTCCACAAAAGCATACCCATCATCACTCGCAGACATAACCTTTTTCATGTCACCTTCATCCAATGCCTTAACAAATGGCTCATACTCTATCTTTTCTTCAAAAAAACTACATGCTTGTAGTAGGCTGATTGTTATTATGATAGTAATCATTTTAGAAACCTTTTTTGTGTTCATTTCATCATCACACTACACTCTCTATATTTTCGATCAGATTATCTTCTAATCACTTTAATCACCTTACATAAGTAAATTTTCTTTTTGTAGTTCAAATACTCTCCTATAAATTATCACTTTTTCACCATCAAAACTTACAATACACACTTTCTTTATGCCTTACGTTTCGATTTACCTTTTTTATTTTTCTTTCGATATCTTGGAGTCTCTCTTTTATGTTGCTCCCATGAAATATTAAATGACGGAAATTTAAACCTGCAATATGCTAATAGCTGAAATTCAGCTGCTCCGATTGCTATCGTATACATTAAAAAGGTCCCTACTACATACATAAATAAATCATCAAATCCATAATCGTTATGAAAATATATCAAAATAAGAATAGTTACTGCGTATAGTGTAGCCCACTTCATCATCTTTCCTTTTGTTTTACTAAAGAAAGAAGCAGACCTCTCATCCATACTAAACGCACCTTCACTCGCTTGTTTAAACGTATCAATTGTTGTCACGATATGAAAAATCACTGCTCCTAAAAGCAATAAACCCGCATACAGTATTGTAATCCAGTCAATTGAATTATTAGCCATTTTAGTAACAGTCAACGCAGTAGGAGCTATTGTTGCTATTTGGAATGCATATAATAATACGACAAGGGTTTGTAGTTTTTGTAATTTAAATTGAGCTATCGGAAATGAATAAATAATGAAAAGAATTATTTGTAGGCTGTACAATAACACTTCTAACTTAACAATTCCTATATTAAAGAGAAGCATACAGTAATCCCACCCAGCTGATAAAACAATTGAAAAAATAGTTATTGAACTAAATAGTATTCCTCCAAACATAAATCCTGTAGCACCTTCTGGACTTAAACGATCATTACATATCATCCGAAACTTATCTAAATCTTTTTCTTTTATATTCCACATCCTGACTCTTCACCCTCTATACAGTTTAAATAATTTTCATTCACTTCAATTCTATTTCACTCTTATTTACTTTTCGATTGGGATTTTGTATTTTGCCTTCAAAATCTCCCACGCATTCTCTCATTCTCTTCCCACGTTATATTAAATGGCGGACATTTAAATTTATTCTGCCATTTCCCTTTATGCCTTACGTTTCGATTTACTTTTTTTATTTTTCTTTTGATATCTTGGAGTTTCTCTTTTATGTTGCTCCCACGTTTTATTAAATGACGGAAATTTAAATCTGCAATACGCTAATAACTGAAATTCAGCTGCACCTATGGCTATCGTATACATTAAAAAGGTCCCTACTACATACATACCTAAAGTATCAAATCCATAATCGTTATGAAAATATAGCAAAATAAGAATAGTTACTGCGTATAATGTAGCCCACTTCATCATCTTTCCTTTTGCTTTACTAAAAAAGGAAGCGGATCTTTCATCCATACTAAATGCACCTTCACTTGCCTGTTTAAACGTATCAATTGTTGTCAAAATATGAAAAATTACTGCTCCTAAAAATAATAATCCTGCATACAGTAATGTAATCTGATCAATTGAATTATTAGCCATTTTAGTACCAATCAAAACTACGAGTAATATTATTGCCATTTGAAATGCATTTAATAATACAACAATTGTTTGTAGCTTTTGAAATTTAAATTGAGCTTTTGGAAATAAATATAGAATGAAAAAAATTACTTGCAGAGCATATAACAACACTTCCAGCTTAACAATTCCTATATTAAGGAGAACCATACAGTAATCCCAATCACCTGATACAATAATAGAAAAAACGGCTATTGAACTATAAAGTATTCCTCCAAACATAAATCCTGTAGCACCCTCAGGACTTAAACGATCATTACATGTCATCCTAAACTTATCTAAATCTTCCTCTTCTATATTCCACATCTTGGCTCTTCACCTTCTATACGTTTCAATTATTTTTCAAACACTAAAATTCTATTAATATATTATTTATTTTTCGTCTTGGATTTCTTATTTTGTTTTCGAATTCTTCCACATTTTCTCTCATTCTCTTCCCACTTCATATTAAATGACTTGAATTTAAATCTGCAATACACTAAGAGCTGGAATTCTGCCGCTCCAATGGCTACTGCATACATAACAACATTACACATAACATAACCAAACATTGTGTTTAATGAGTAATTATTATTTATATAAATTAAAACAAGAAGAATTAACACATAAATTACAGCACCTTGTATAACATGTCCCTTTGTTTTACTAAAAAACGAATCTGATTTGTCCCCACTACTAAATGCACCTTCGCTTGCTTGTTTAAATGTATCAACTGTTGTCACAATATGAACAATAATTCCACCTAATACTAATAGACCTACATAAACACGTGTATTGAGATCAATTGAATTCTCAATCATTCCAGAAAGAACAAATAACGTGCATCCGATAGTTCCAAGTTGAAATGCATATAATAATATAACGAGCGTTTGTAATTTTCGAAATTTATAACGAGCTTTAGGGAATAAATATAGAATTAAAAACATTACTTGCAAACCATATAACACTAATTCAATCCTAACAATTACCTTATCAAACAAGGTAGTATAATAATCTATTCCTCCTATAAAAATAATAACCATAAATAATGAAGTATAAAATATCATTCCGAGCATAAATCCCGTCGCACCTTCAGGACTTAAACGCCCTTGACATGTCATTCGAAACTTATCTAAATCTTCTTCTTTTATATTCCACATCCAGTTTTTCACCTTCTATACGTTTCAATTATTTTTCGAGCACTAAAATTCTATTAATATATTATTTGTTTTTCGTTTTGAATTTCTTATTTCGCTTTCGAATTCTCTCATTCTCTTCCCACGTCATATGAAATGACTTGAATTTGAATCTACAGTACACTAAGAGCTGGAATTCAGCTGCTCCGATGGCTACTGCATGCATTACAATTGTCCCTACTACATACAAAATTAACGTATCAAAGTCATAATCATTATGGAAATAAATGATTATTAGAAGGACTAAGTTATATACCATGCTACCTTTTATCATTCTTTCTTTTGTTTCACTAAAAAATGATTGAGACCTCTCATCCATACTAAATGCACCTTCACTTGCTTGCTTAAACGTATCAATTGTTGTCACAATATGAACGATAACTGCTCCTATAAATAATAACCCTACACAAATTAAAGTCATTCGATCAATTGAATAGTCAGTCATTCCAGGAAGAACTAACGCTGTAAATGTTATTGTACCTAATTGAAATGCATATAATATTACAACGAGCGTTTGTAACTTTTGAAATTTATAACGAGCTTTCGGAAATAGATATAGTATTAAAAAAATTATTTGTAAACTATATAAAACTAATTCAATACTAACAATTATTTTGTCGAAAAAAGTTGAATAGTAATCCCAACCATCTGTAACTAGTGCTACGAAAATAAAAAACATCAATAATGAAACAAAAATGATTGTTCCCATCATAAATCCCGTCGCACCTTCAGGACTTAAACGATTTCTACATGTAATCCTAAATTGATCTAAATCTTCTTCTTTTATGTTCCACATTCAGTTTTTCACCTTCTATACGTTTCAATTATTTTTCGAACACTAAAATTATATTAATATATTATTTACTTTTCGATTTGGATTTTGTATTTCGCTTTCGAATTCTCCCACGCATTCTCTCATTCTCTTCCCATGACATATTAAATGACTTGAATTTAAATCTACAGTACACCAATAGTTGAAATTCTGCCGCTCCAATGGCTACTGTATACAGTAAAACAATACCTACCGCATAAAGAACTAAAACATCAATTCCATAACTATTATGAAAATATATCAAAATAAACAGGATTAGCGCATATATTGTAGCCCACTTCATCACATCTCCTTTTCTTTTACTAAAAAATGAGATGGATCTTTCATCCTTACTAAACGCACCTTCACTCGCTTGTTTAAATGTATCAATTGTTGTCACAATATGAACGATAACTGCTCCTATAAATAATAACCCTACACAAATTAAAGTCATTCGATCAATTGAATAATCAGATATTCCAGGAAGAACTAACGCTGTAAATGTTATTGTACCTAATTGAAATGCATATAATAATACAACGAGCGTTTGTAACTTTTGAAATGTATAACGTGCTTTTGGAAATGAATATAGAATTAAAAAGATGAATTGTAAGCTATATAAAACAATTTCAGTTTTAACAATTGTTTTATCAAAATAAGTATGATAATAATCCAATCCCCCCATAAAAATAAAAAACATAAATACTGAAGTATAAACTATCCCTCCAATAAAGAAAACCATAGCACCCTCAGGACTTAAACGATCATTACATGTCATCCTAAACTTATATAAATCTTCTTCTTTTATATCCCACATCCTGGCTCTTCACCTTCTATACAGTTTAAATAATTTTCATTCACTTCAATTCTATTTCCCTCTTATTTACTTTTCGATTTGGATTTTGTATTTCGCTTTCGAATTCTCCCACGCATTCTCTCATTCTCTTCCCATGACATATTAAATGACTTGAATTTAAATCTACAGTACGCCAATAATTGGAATTCTGCCGCTCCGATTGCAACCGCATACATTAAAACAGTTCCTACTCCATACATAACAAAAAAATCAATTGAATAATCATTTTGAAAATACATCAGAAGAAGTAGTATTAATATATATATTATAGCCCCCTTTATCACAGCTCCTTTTGTCTTACTAAAAAACGAGGTGGATCTTTCATCACTACTAAATGCACCTTCACTTGCTTGTTTAAATGTATCTAGCGTTGCTGCAATATGGATAATAACTGCTCCTACAACTAGTAGCCCGGTATACATCCTACCAATTGAATTATCAGCCATTTCAGAAACAATCGAAACTACAAATAATATCGTTCCAAGTTGAAACGCATATAGTAATACGATTAGCGTTTGGAACTTTTGAAATGTAAAACATGCTTTCGGAAATAGATATATAATTAAAAATATAATTTGAATACTAAATAACACAATTTCGGTTTTAACAATAGTTCTATCAAAAAAATTGTTGTAGTAATTCAAATCCCCTACAAAAATAATAAACATAAATATCGAAATATAAAATATTGTTCCAAGCATAAATCCCGTCGCACCTTCAGGGCTTAAACGTCCTTGACATGTCATTCGAAACTTATCTAAATCTTCTTCTTTTATTTTCCACATCCTGACTCTTCACCCTCAATACAGTTTAAATAATTCTCATGCACTAAAATTCTATTACATTCTTAATATTTTTAAGTACATAGATCTTTGTACAACTAAATTTAGATAATTTTTTAGGTATACCATTACCACATTAATTACGCTAATCATATAATCAGATTGCTTTTTGATAGTTCAAATAGTATCCTTTCTCCTCAAAAGTTCCAAATACTCTTCTCTCTTTCACTTAAGTATAACCGTCTTCTTGTCACCTTCATCCATTGCTTTTATTAGGCTCTCATACTTTATTTTGATTTCCTAAAACTACACGCGCTCAGCAAAACATAACTGTTATCACAGTAACTATTTTTCACTACCCCTTTACTCATATCCTCACAACATTTATCATTCTCAAAATTCAATCAAAATATATTATTTTTAATTTATATACTCTTTTTCATAATTTACATATTCTTTTTTGGCACTTTGATTATTATCTTCTCTGGTATGATAATATGTTGAAATCTCTTGATTGCGTTTTATAAGCTTATCTTCTTTTTTTTCTTCATAATTTACCGATATTGTTATTTGTATTATTCTCATTTGATTTTCTTTTGTATCATTAGACGTATTAAACTCAATCATCAATATTGCAGAATCAAATTTATCATATTTTAAATTTAACTTGTCATTTATTATGCTTTTAAACTGTAATTCAGTTAAATCATAGCTTATTATGCTCGGTTCACTAGATCTTTTTGTATCTTCACTCGGTTTCAATTTACTAAGTTCATTTAATCCTCTAAACATTAATTTTACATATGAAACATTCATAGCTTGACCCTGGGCTACTGAACGGGATTTTTCATTTTTTAAATTTGTACTATAGACCGTTTCTTTTTTGTAATTTTGATTACTACCAACGTTTTTATCATTTTTTATATCAGTAACAACCTTTTGAGTTGTTTTCCCATATAAGTCGTCTTCTTTCACATACTCCATGGTTTGTTTGATATATTATCCTGCTATGTTCACCATCTTCTTTTTCTTCATAAGTACTTTCGCTAGTCTCTTCTTTCACATATGCATATCCATCATCACTCGCAGACATAACCGTTTTCATATCCCCTTCATCCAATGCCTTTACTAATCTCTCATACTCTATCTTCGTCTCCCCAAAACCACATCCACTTAATAAACTTGATACTATTGACAGAACTATCATCATCTTAGATTTCTTCTTTAACTTCATACTGACACCCCGTTGATTTCCCTAGGCATTTTTAAGTTCATTATGTTCCTTTTTGGAAATTAATACATTTCACCTTTACTTACTGCTATTTATTTACTCATGCAGATTATATTGAAGATGCTTTAATTTTTAATAGCATTAATTTATATACAATCCTTAATTGTTTATATATTCTATTCGAATTTTCAGAAACCAAAACTTATTTTATTTCTTTAGTTTTCTTTTTTCTTTCTCTTCATAAAGCTTTAGTCTTTTCTGACGTTCCCTTTCATGTTCCTCCCACGAAATATAAAATGATGGAAATTTAAATCTACAATAGGCTAATAATTGGAACTCTGCTGCACCTATGGCTACCGCGTACATGATTAGAGTTCCTCCCGCATACAATCCTAAAATATTTTGTGTATAATCATTATGCACATAAATTAAAATGAGCAGAGTTAACACATAAATTAGAGCACACTTAATTGCAGTCCTCTTTGTTTTACTAAAAAATGAAGAGGATTCTTCTCCCTTATTAAATGCCCCTTTACTTGCCTGTCTAAAAGTATCAATAGTCGCTAAAATATGTAAAATGACTGCACCTAAAAATAATAACCCGACATACATTAATGTAACTTGATCAATTGAATAATTTGACATTCCTGGAATTATCAACATTGTAAATGTTATAGTGCCTAGCTGAAACGCATATAATAGTACCACGAGTGTTTGTAGTTTCTGAAATTTAAATGGCATCTTAGGAAACAAATAAATAATTAAAAAAATTACTTGAAGACTATAAAGCACTAACTCAAGGCTAACAATTATTTTATCAAAGAGAGTCGGGTAATAACTCCAACCAAACCTTATTAACCCTCCAATAAGAAAAAACATTATTAAAGAAATAAAAAACATCGTTCCAAACATAAATCCTGTAGTCCAATCGGGACTTAAGCGATTCTTGCAAGTACTTTTAAATTCATCTAGATCTTTTTCTTTTATATTCCACATATAATTACACCATCTTTTCTAACATCATGTAATAACTCTATTTTTGTAGACAAACTGAAAGTAAATAAATATTTTGATATTAAACTAACCTTTTTTACTTTTTTTAACAAACACAAAATACAGCGATAGCATTAGTATTAAGCCTATTCCACAAACCAATACACCTCCATATTCTTTCTGGTATAAAAAAATAAACATAGTAACAATATAGCTCGGTATTGACAAAATAATGAGCCACTTCCCCAGAAACTCTGCTATTTTATATAGAATTAAAAAAATAAACATAATCCCGACAATAATAGGTGCTATTACACTTTCAAATAAACCCTTTTCTTTTTTTACAGCTTTAGAATCTTTATTCAAGATATTACATTCCTCCCTTTACTAGTTAATTTATGAATAATGTATTCATTCTATCTTCAATATAAGTTTACGAGTATCATTTATAACTTTCATTTCAGTTTTTGTTTCGCTTTTGCTCTTTCTCTCTTATTCTTTTTCTATTTGCTATAAATTCTTGGCGTTCCTTTTCATGTTGTTCCCACGTAATATTAAATGATGGAAATTTAAAGCGACAATACACCAATAGGACGAATTCTGCTGATACTACAGCGAATATATATAATATTATTGTTTGTACAACATAAATTGCCATTTGGCTAAATGTATAATTAAGATTTAGAAAAATTAATATAAGTAGAACCATTACACCAATTGTCATTCCAATCGATAAATATAATTTTGCGTTAGTAAAAAATGAGACAGTTGGTCCTTCCGATTTATATCCTCCATGTTTTGCCTTTTTAAAAACATCAATTGTAGTTACAATGTGAGTACAAAGCGCTCCTAACATTATTAAACCAATATAAACTAACGTTTTATTATTACTAGGAAAATCAAACATTCCTTCAACCATCATAACGATAAATGGTAATGTTGCTAACTGAAAAGAATAAAATAAAGTCACGATGGCTTGGAGTTTCTGTAATTTAAAAGCAACCTTTGAAGACATGTAAATTATTAAAAAAATCAACTCCAAAATGTATAACTTTACCTCAGATCGTACCAAAAATGTTTCAAATGGTGTTAAAGAAATCTTATCACCGTTCAGCAAAATACCTAAAAACATGATGAGCATTGGTATAGAAGTATATGCAAAAACTCCCCCATAAAAGATTCTTATATAATCCGGACTTAATCGATTTCTATTTTCAATTTCGAAAAAACCTAAATCTTCTTCCTTTATTTTAAGCATTCATCTTTCCTCATTTCGACGCAAAACTTATTTTTTTTCTTTAGTTTTCTTCTTTTCCTTCTCTTCATACATCTTTAGTCTTTTCTGACGTTCTCTTTCATGTTCCTCCCACGAAATATAAAATGATGGAAATTTAAATCTACAATAGGCTAATAATTGGAACTCTGCTGCACCTATGGCTACCGAATATAGTATAAGGGTCAATACGGCATACCAACCTATTTGCTCCATCGTATAATCATTATTAATATAAATTAAGATTAAGAGAGTTAATACACATGATATAGAGGCAATCATTAAAAAATCTTTTGTCTTACTAAAAAATGAAACTGAATTTTCCCACTTACTAAATGCGCCTTCGCTAGCTTGCTTAAAGGTATTAATCGTTGTAAAAATATGAATAATAAAAGCTCCTAACAATAATAAGGCTACATAAGTCAATGTAATACGATCATTTGAATAACCAAAAATACTCGAAACAACTACTGTTACAAATCCTATAGTCGCAAGTTGAAGTGCATATAACAATATAACTATAGCTTGTAACTTTTGAAATTTAAAACGGGCTTTGGGAAATAGATATACAATAAGAAAAATGATTTGTAAGCTATACAAACATAACTCTATTTTAATAATTGTTTCCTCTAGTAAACTAGGATATACTGACCAACCAAATTTCACCAAACCATAAATTACACCTAACATGATTAATGAGGTGTATATGATTGAACCTAGCATAAAACCTACAGCAGCCTCAGGACTTAAACGATTTCTACATGTTATTTTAAATTCATCTAAATCTTTTTCTTTTATATTCCACATCCAATTGTCCCACCCTTAACTACATTCACTTAAATCATGTAGATTAAAAATAAAAACCTTCTCATTTTAACGAAAAGAGAAGGTTTTCTTGCTGTTATACACTCATGCCATATACAAAACTTTCCCTCTTCAAATAACGTATTATAGTTGTTAATCTTTGGATTTTTATTTTCGCTATTAATTTAGGCATTTTTACTTTTCTTAAAAAATACCAAATATGCAAATAATGACGAGATTAAGAGGAATACACCCGCCCCTATACCCTCATATATTTTAAAATAAACAGCAGCAATTATCACAAATATTGAAATTATTATTATTAGAATCATTGTATATTTCACTATAAATTCTAACGCTTTATAGATGGATACTATTGTCTTTCCAAAAAAACTTTTCTCTGTTTCCGAAACATTCCGATCCTTATTCAAAATAACATCTTCTCCTTTTTACAAATTGACTTTTGAATAAATTTTCCCTTTCAAACTAAGAACAAAGCGAACTGCAGAACGTAACTACTACCAATACAGATTGATCCAAATGAAAAATCTCATGTCGAATTATTCAATCAATTACATATAGTTTTAGAATAAAAAACCTCCTCATTCTAAAGAGAAGAGAAGGCTTTATTTATGTCACATCCCCATATACTATTCAAAACTATCTCTTTTAAGATATTTCATGATGATTCCATATTTTAAAAATCTCAAGCTTCAAATATTATACTTCACTATATACCGCGATTTTCACTTCAACATACTGTAAAGACTCATCACCGCTAAACACATGATAAATTGGCGAAGCTAAATTCAGATTATTATCCTCCATATACTGAAGCATTTCACCATATACCTGCTCTGTTAATTTTTCATAATCTCCCGTATATCGTTTCATGAGCATCTCATCAACATAGTAATAACTTCTAAATTGAAGTGTTTCTGACATTGGAATTTTATCTTCATTTACCGGCATAAATAATTCAATATACATATTTCCATCAGACGGTATATTTTTCAAAGCGTAAAACATAGGACCTTTTATCGTTAAATTCGCTTTTGAAATTTCTGACATAAAATCTTCAATTGCTTCTTTCATATCTGGATAATGAAAAATGTATTCTCTTGAAACAACATTTGTATATGCAATACTTTGTTTTTCAATTAGCATTTCACTGTTTCACCTACTTCTATAATAGGAGCATAAATATCTAACCATGTATCACCGTATACATCTAAACATACGTGATAAAAACTACTATCTAATTTCATATGATGCTGCTCTGCAACCGTACGTATTAGGTTATAAGCATCCTCAATATCACCATCTTCATCTGTAAATCGCACACATAGAGCACTCTTAATAATTAAAGCATCATAATACTCATATGCAGAGCTCTCACCTAAATCAACTCTTCCATTGACAGGAATACAATACGTATATTCCCCATACTCTGGTTCATTTTCTAACTTTGAATATTTATATAGAACAGGTCCTACTGCATATATCCCATTACGAACTACTTGATTTCTAAGTACTCTTGCGGGTAACAACCAATCTTCTTTTTTTACAATTTGAGTAATGCTTATTAAATTTAAAAGTGACAATGCTTTATGCTGAACTTTCACAAAATCTACTCCTTTTTGATAGTATTGATTTATAAACATTCATTACTACATATGTAGTAATGAATGTTTAAGATGCAAAACTTATTTTATTTCTTTGGCTTGCTTTTTTTCCTTTTCTTCATAAAGCTTTAGTCTTTTCTGACGTTCCCTTTCGTGTTCCTCCCATGAAATATAAAATGATGGAAATTTAAATCTACAATAGGCTAATAATTGGAACTCTGCTGCGCCTATGGCTACCGCGTACATGATGAACGTAAATATAAAGTAACCAAACATTATGCTCAATGAGTAATTATTTTGTATATAAATTAAAACAAGAAGAATTAGTACATAAATTGCCACACCAAACATTACATTTTTCTTTGCCTTATTAAAAAATGAAGTAGATCTTTCTCCCATACTAAATGCACCTTTACTTGCTTGTTTAAAAGTATCAACTGTTGTTACACCATGAACAAGTATTGCTCCTAATACTAGTAAACCTACATAAATAAGCGTAATAAAATTAATAGAATAATTACTCATCCCTGGAAGAACAAATGCCGTAAGACCTATAGTACCTAACTGAAACGCATATAATAATATCACCAATGTCTGGAGCTTTTGAAATTTAAAACGTACCTTAGGGATCAGATATATAATAAAAAAGATTACTTGTAGGCTATATAACAACAATTCCATTCTGACTATTACTGTGTCAAAAAGAGTCGGATAGTAATCCCAGCCAAATCTAATTAATGCTCCAAAAATAAAAAGCATCAATAACGAACTATAAAGCATTCCACCAAACATAAACAACATAGCTCCTTCAGGGCTTAAACGATGTCTACATGCTATTTTAAATTCATCTAAATCTTCTTCGTTTATATTCCACATTTGTTAACTCCACCTTTCCCCGAACTATAGTATATTACCAAAATAAAGATGCAATCTTCTTAGTCACTGATTTTATACCTTTTTTTGTACCACTTACCAAACTTTCTCCTCCAAAAGTTTCAAATTTTTCATTCATTAAAAATGTAGCTCCTATCCCAACCCCTGCTCCAACTGCTGTCCCAATAGGCGGCAGAAAAAATGAACCTACTACAGCACCAGTTGCAGCTGCTCCAGCAGTTGCTCCAACATCTACCGCTGAATCCGTTGCTATATCCACAACGTCATGTAATTGCCAACCACCATTCTTTTTAGCATTATCGCTAGCCTCTACAACATTATTTGCAACGGAAAGAACAGATCCAGCTATCCCAAAACTTTTCATTGTTTTCCCTACTCCACCTAATTCTTTGAGTGTATCCTTCCATTTCCAAGGCTTCAAATCAGTAATACCTTTTCCAAGTTCTGTTTTAAGTGAACTCCAAGAATTATTTCCCACAGCCTTCACAAGCCCATTCTTATCCCAATCTACATGGAAATCTTTATACGCTTTGAATTCCGGTAATTCCACAATCTCTCTTTTCGCTATTCTTACTTCTTTATCGGTTACTTTGGGATCAGTTGGCCTCATCCAACCAGTTAAATACTCTTCTACTCTACCTTTAAGAAATTTAAAAATATGATCCTCGTTCTTATCAGCCTTTAAAAATTCAAGAGCTTCTACCATTTGTTTCGGTTTGGTTGTTTTTAATAAATATTGTCCCTCACCATCTATAATGTCAAACTGCGCACCAAACCCTAAAACTTTTTTCATATAATGGTAGCGCAAAAATGAAGATACCACTCCTTTTCCCCATTTATTTCCTTTATTTAAACCGCCTATCCAAGCTTTCGAATTCACAACTGTTGCTGCTACCCATTCTTCGGGCATTATTTTTTCTATTGAATCACTAGAAAAATCCCCGCCATAAGCTTGTACTCGATTCATTCCATCATCTAACTCACGTATCATTTCTTGAAACGTTTGTAGGTCACTTTGGTTACTATTATAAGCTTCTAATTTTTCTAAAGTGTCACTAATTTCCTTTTGGCTTTTTATAGACCCTTCCATGATCCCTGCTGATGATGGATATTGAATTGCGATGATGTCGTTAACAGACCCTACAGTTTGTCTTGCTTGGTCATTAGATAGATTAAATCCTTCACTATACCCATTAATTTTTTTCTTTACATCATCCAAGTAAATTCCATAAATTTTCGTATCAGCATCACTGTCAACCGTACTATTAAAATCATTAATACTTTTTTGAAATTGTTCTTTTAATAATTCCACTGCTTCCATATACTTAAAAATAACACTTCCATGAACTGTAGATAAATAATTTTTAATATCAGAAGCAGCTTTCCCTTGAAAAGAGTTAATCTCTGTAAAATCAAGTATTTTTTGCATCAAACATTCAAATTGTAGATTCAACTCAGTGGCACTTGCTTGAAATCTATTTTGAAGTTCTTTTACTTCTTGTAACTCTATATTTTTATCCACGCTTCTCCCACCCTATTTTAATTTTTCATAGCATGATGAATTGAACCGATCCTTAATTCCTTCTCAAGTTGTTCGTCTTTTTCGACTATTTTCTCCCCAGTTTGTTGTATTTTATTTAAGTCATTTTCTAATATCTGTTCGTATTGCTGCACCTTTTGAGATAACTTTTCAATTGCTTCACAATATTGAATCAGCCTAGTCAAATTCGTACGACTCAACTGCATACCATTAAATTTAGTCTTACCTAAATCACTAGCCCCACTTTTCAAATCACTTACTTTCGCGTCAAATACCCCTTTATTTAATTTAATTTCCCCCATTTATCATTTCCCCGCCTTCTGTACTTCTACTTGAATACTAGCGTCAACCATTGAAACACTTCTACTTAGAGAAAGAATACTAGACTCACATGTAGCGATTTCTCTTTCAAGCCGCCGTATAGCTTGATCGATGTCTTCTTGCACTCTCCCTAGTTCTCCGATAAACTTCCCTAAATTCGAAATGACTTGTTGTTCATATGTTTCTTTAAAAGTAGTTGCTCTTTGCCCTTTCCAACTACTCTCGTTTATTTCTAAGGACTTAAACTGCTCTTGATTTTGTTTAATTGCTTCAAGATTATTTACAAATTTCCCTTTAGCAGTTATTAGCCTTCTTAGTTTCATTTGTAGTTCAGCCAATTGCCCTTGTTGATGACTTATACTACTTAATAAACCAGATTTTTGACTATTTAATTCCTCTATCCCCATGCAAATCCCCCCTTAAATAGTTGGCACTTTAATTCTAGTAGCAAAACGATTTTCAACAAAATACCCTTCAAATGGATTTAATTTTGTACTACTTAAATCTTTATTAGATACATCGAAGACCATTTGGCCTGATGATTTTCTAAGTAAAATAACATGAGATTGCGTTTTTATTGTTTTTGAAACTAAGTCGTATCGGCTGTCAATTGAATCGACATCACAGCCAATTATGAAGTGGATGCCCATAAATGCACCATTTGTTATTAATTCCGCTAAACTATATATATCGCTATCTTCTAAATTACTTAAAATATCATTTACATCTGCAATTACGATTACAATCGGCTTAAATTTCTTAATAAATTCTGCAGGGTTCACTGTTTCACTTGATGCTTCCTGCTCCTCTTTAAACGCCGCTTCTCTCGATTTATAAGCATTTGTAACTTGTTTAATCGTTTTCTCAATTCCTGTTTTTTCAGCTACATATAAAGCAGCGCTCTCTCTATAGTTTGAGAAATTACGTGTTCTTGTATCGATTAAGCCTAAGTCAAAGTGTCCACTTTCAGCTAACTGTTGAAGGAATTGATGAACTACATTTTCAACTTCATCTTTCTTGATTCCCCCTACAACAATATTAGACGCTTCCGTTAAATCTAATTCGAGAGGTGTAACGCTTTCTGTTTCTACACCAAATGTTAGTTTGCCTGCTTCAATAATTTTTCTTGTTTCTGGCCATGCAATGAATTCCTTGTATTCCAGAACTTCAGGTACCATAGGAATCGCTTTCGGTCTTTCTCCATCCCAGAAGGAATCCATCTCTTTTCCTTCTGCTTGTATGTTTTCAATTCGAGTAAGTACATCTTCTCCATCAGTTGGTAAAGCTGTTTGGAAGATTGTTGGTTCTTCAATTTTAACTAAACCACGTCCTGCTAATTCTTCAATTTTTAACTCTGTTCTTCCTACAATAGCTCTAGATTCTGCCTCATCTATCATATATAGAGCAATTTGTAGTTTAATATTTGTATTTACTTGTACTCTCAATGCATTTTGACGTGTAGCCGTAAGCATTAAATGAATTCCTACTGCTGCCCCTTCACGTACAATTTGTGCAATAATGCGTTCAAAGTCTTCGACAAATCCAGCTTCTCTAACAGAATCATAGTTATCTAACGTAATTAATACTGTTGGTAATACTTCTTTACTAGCTCTCTCATACATTTCAAGACTCGCAACTCCATATTTACTTAGCAATTGCTTTCTATCTTTTAATAAGTCTTCTATGCGACGAAGAAATTTCTCGCATTTTTCAACTTGGTCTAATGTAATGATGTCTGCCACATGCGGTAAAGATTTTAATGGCATTAAACCGTTCGTTCCGAAGTCTAATAAATACACATGCAAATGCTCCGGACTATGCTGACGAGCTACATCCATAATGACTGATTGTAAGAATGTTGATTTTCCGTAGCCTGGACTTGAGAAGACTGCTACGTGTCCATCTTTACTAATATCTAGTGTTAATGGTGTTTGTGATTGTAATTCAGGCTGATCTAGTAGACCAACTGTTGCTTTTAATGGTTTCTTTTCTTTCGTCCATGCTTCTTTGAACTGAATAGCGTGTAAGTCTTGTAAATATACGCTTTCTGGAAGTGGTGGTAACCACGGTCTAGCTAACGCTTCAATTTCATTTATTTCTGCGTAATCGTGAATGTAGTCAATAACAGCATCCAGTTCAGATGGTACGCTTATTACTTCTTTACTACTACCAAGTCCACTTAAGTCTTCACTTAATATTTCATATTGTCCTAGATCATTTATTGCATAGATTGTTGCGTCTAAATGTTCTTTATCCTCTTTGTTTTCTACATAGTCTGCTCCGCTCCAAGCTGATTGGAATAGTTCATAAATTTCATTATTCCCAACTTGTAAATAGGCACGTCCTGGCAATGTAATTTCAGCAGCATCTGGTGTTTTTAAAATTTCATTACTATCTGACGTATTTTGAACTTTCAATGCTAGTTTGAATTTCGAGTTACTCCAAATTTGATCATCTACAACACCGCTCGGTTTTTGCGTAGCTAATATTAAATGAATTCCGAGTGAACGTCCGATACGCGCTGTTGAAACTAACTCTTTCATAAATTCTGGCTGTTCTGACTTCAATTCCGCGAATTCATCACTAATTAAAAATAGATGCGGCATCGGTTCACTTACTAAGCCTTCTTTATACAGTTTTTGATACTGATTAATATGGTTTACATCATTTTCTCCAAATAATCGTTGTCTTTTTTGTAATTCAGCTTTAATTGATGCGAGCGCTCTCATACTTTGTGCTCCATCTAAGTTCGTAATTGTTCCTAATAAATGCGGTAAGTTTTTGAATAAATTCGCCATACCGCCGCCTTTATAGTCAATTAGTAGAAAGGCTACTTCGTAAGGATGGAAATTGACCGCTAGAGATAATATATACGATTGTATAATTTCCGACTTACCTGAACCTGTTGTACCTGCTATTAACCCGTGTGGTCCGTGTGCTTTTTCGTGTAAGTTTAAGTTTACGATATCTTCTTTACCACGTAATCCAAGTGGTACAGCTAAAGATTTATGTGCAGCATTTTTCTCCCAGCGACTTGTGATATTCAGTTCTTTTACTTTCTCAACACCGTACATTTCTAAAAATGTTACACTTTCTGGGATACTATTTTTTAAGTTTTGCAAATGATTTAACGGTGCTAATGCTCGTGAAACATCTTCTAAATTGAACCCTTTCGGTACGTGATTTAATTTAAATTGACGGTTTACAAGCTCTCCCTGTTCTAAGATGATGTTCCCTTGTTTTGCATCTCTTATGTCTATTACCGTTTTCACATGCTCCGGTAAACTTTGCATAACATCTTGTACAAATACAAGTGATACACCTAATTGACTCGGATCATCATTAAAGAATTCCATAACAACATGGTCTAGTATTAGTTTTTCATCTGTAATGAGAACGACATAGTGCGGTGCAAAGTACATTTTTTCATTCGTTGAACTTTTTTCATCTAGTTTTAATTTTCGTTCTTTTAATATTTGATACAAACTATTTAACACTTGATCACGGCTACGATCATGATATACAAATCCGCGTACATTTATATCGCGAACACTTCCATGAGGTAACCAGCGCATCCAATCCCATTTTTCTTTTTCTTCTTCAGGAAAAATAGTAATAAACTGCAAGTCATAATAACTATGGAATAATGCGGTTTGTACAACTAATAATTGTAATTGCTCTAACACTAAAGAGCGTTGTCCAATATAGCCAACCGGTCCATTTATCAAATCTGTTACAACAGGTACATCTTCCAATGATAGATAACGCTGTCTTAGTTCACGTGCTATATCAATTAATTCATCTTTCGTTTGACTAAATTCTTCTTCATTAAATTGGATTTCAAAACTTGTATTAGCTTGTCCTGTTCCAACGCTAAATGTTAAGAAATCATGATGTAGCATTGTTTTTTCATATATACGTGGATTTACTTGCATAGCCATATTACGTATAACTTCAACATTTGGATTATGATATTGTAATGCATGACGCTGCTTTTCACTTTCTGCATGTAAATCTTTCGTTTTTTGTTTGATATACTCTCTATAACTTTTATCACGTTCAACAATGTCGATTTTATATTGCTTTAAATTTTTTATATAAGATGTGACAGATACAATAATCGTTACTAATGTCATCGCAATCGATGCAATAATAAACATCCCATATTTCATAAAGATTGCAAGTAATACTGTTACGACAATCATGACAAGAGAAGGTGCAATAATTCTCGCCAAATGCTCAGTCGGTTTTGACGGCATACTTGAAGGTTTTGCAATTGTCATTTTCTCTTCTGGTTCACGGTAAATAATACGTGGTGAACGATGATAGTCTGGATAACCACTTTGATAATTCGTTTCGGATTCTACTAAAATAGGTAACGTAGATTTAACGTTCTCTTCTGAAGACAATACTTGAATATCTTCACTGCCTATCTCTACTAAAGCACCATCAAAATATAATACGTCTCCTGCTTCTAACATAGCGCTATCTTTTAGCTTCGTATAATTATGAAATACATCCCCTTCATATACGTTTACTTTAAAAGAATCGTACAACGTTTCACGAGATAGCATTAAATCTACATTTGTCCCGGTAATAGAAATATCATCATAACTGTTTTGACTTAATGTAAGAGAATGTTTCGTTCCGATATCAAACACTTTAGTTGTACCAATAATAGAGATAAAGATTTTCAAGCTCACATCTTTAGTTTTTCCAATCTCAAATTCCTTATTGAACTCTATTAATTGATTTTGTACCATCCAAGCATTTACTTCATTATTCCACTTTAACTCTACTTCTTGTTCTAAACTTGGATTCGTAATATCATTTGTCCACTCTTTTCCAATCGACACTATTGATTGCTCATTTGGATGTAATGTGCACTTATATATTTTGTCTCCATAAGTCAATACTAATAGTTGCTCCATCCGTGTTCACTGCTCCTTTTCAACTGTCTCATCAAGTGCTTACTCTTTTTTCTCTGTGTTCGACAAGTCTTTATCGTTTGATGATTTGCCATATTTCTTTTCATATTCATCTAATTGTTGCTCATATGTTTTTAATTTTTGATCACGCTCTTCTCCTGATAAATCCGGATTATTTTTCAGCGATTCAATTTGTTTAACAAGGCCGTATATAATAAGCTGAGGATCATCAAGTGTCTTAGCTAAATCTAATGATTTATCAAAATTACCTTTTCCGTTATACATCCAATACAGCAAATACTTTTCATCACTTTTCAAACTAATATTTTTCATAATCATTTTCTTTTGATCTTCACCTAGTTTTTCAGCCGTAATGTATGCAAATGCTAACTCATATTTAGATGCAATCGGTAATGATTCAAATTCCTCTTCATTTAATTGCGTAATTACTTTGTCATAATCAGTTGCTATGAAACTCGCATTTGCTTCTATTAACTTATTTTGATAAGGAAATTTTATAAAAGTGAAATATATTAAAGGAGCAGCTAAAATAACTGTCGCCGCTATGAAGGAAAAAGCTAAGTATTTAAACGATTTATAGCTCTTTTTAGGTACTAACTGCATATTTTTTTCTGTTTTTGTTTGTTCCTTCTCAAAGCTGTCATCAAGAAACTGCAGTAATGCATCTAAGCTTTCCATTTGAGCAACCGTCTGTTCAAATGTTGTTTCTTTTGCATCTTTTAGTAACCCAGCATATAAATCATCAAAATTGTGCTTTTCGGAGAATAAAGCAATAATTAGACACTTGTATTGCGTTAAAAATTGCTCTTCTAACAACGGGGTTGGTGGAACAATATCTCGAATTCCTCTATGTATAATACTTGGCATTAAATTCGCATTAAAAACTATATTGTCTGGATGTAAAAAGAACGTAATTCGTTTATTTAAATATTTACGAAATTGCGCAACATTTCGAAGCAGTCTCAATTTCTCATTTCTTCCAAAACGGCCAAGGTCGTCCCACTTATATAATTTTTTGTCGACTTGAAATAGAAACGTAAACATATCATCCATTTCTTCTATCGTTAATGGTACAAAGTCAGATGATGCGCCCGTAATTATATCGAATTGACGGAAATCTTTTATACGTGTTTGAGATTTTGTCATCTCCAATTTCCAATTTTCTTTTTCTATTTGAAATTGATAGTTCATTGCATCAATTTGAATTGTTTTTTCCGTCATGTTTATCCTCTTCTCCTTTTCTTTATAACCAGTAATAACTTATTTTCAAAAAACTAAAGGTAAGAAATATTCTTTATAAAACTTGTAAAATATCTCCGTCTGTTATTTGGTGATCAATTAAACGATCATTATCTGTTAAAACAATTGACTTATTTTTCACTTTCATTACAAAATGTGAACCTTCATGATTATCAATCTTTAACGTATCTAATAAGTTTTTCAATAAATATTTAATAGATTGATGATTCGGAATACGCAAATCATATGTATTTCCATTCCATTTACTAAAATCTACCGTTACATTAATATGCGTTTGTATTGCCATTACTTTACCTCCAACTTTTCCGAAGAACCGTATAAATACCGATGCAAATAAGTAAAACACTGCCGCCTAACAATATGATTATCGTTGTACTGATTGGCTTTTCATTCATTGTTTGATTACTTGCTACTTCATCAGCGCTTTTTCTTACAACGTATTCACTGCTAAACAAACTATTTTTCGTATCTTTAACACGATTATTTTCTTTTTGTTTTATAAAAAGAGAATCTCTTAAGGATTCCATCTCTTTTTGTTCTTTCTTTTTCTTTTTTTGAATTTCTTCTTCTATATCTTTATTAAATAACTCAATTGATGCTTTATCTAATTCTGTTTCCTTATGTTCCTTTTTATTTTTTTCTTGGTCTTTATCTTCAAAGCGGTCTACTTTAAACTGAATCTTTCCATCATCACCAAGATAACTGTCCGCCGCGCTCCTAATCGGTAGCGCGACAAACAGTAAAAGGAAACAAATAAATGATAACTTAACCACTATGCTCCATTGTTTGATCATTTACTTCTTTTTCCTCCCATTTCTTGTGCCATACAAATAGATTACTAACTAATCCTATAATGGCAATTACAAACAATACGATAAAAATAACTTTTCCTGTATCTTTACCGCTAATAAAATCATTTAGAAAACCTTCTATATATTGAAGCGGTGAAAATTGACGCAATTTACCTACAGAAGACATTTGGTCTACTTTACTTCCAACTGCTTCAGTTAAAAATAGATACATACTTAAAAATACTAATAAGATAAACATCCCTACCATTTTTATTTGTCGTAGTAAGTATGTTGAAACTAATACGAATGCCATCATAATGATTGTGATAAATGCAATCCATAGTAAACTTTGATCCTGACCGAATTTTAAAAGACGGCCCGAAATGATTCCTATACTGATTCCTTCCACAATCGATATCCCAAATGCTACTACTGTAGTTGGTACATTCATATCAATTAAAGAGAATCTCTCTTCAAAATGATCTGATTGTGTTCGTTTCTTTTCTTGATTCGCAATTGCATATGCCGTAAATAACGCAACAATGAAACAAGTTAATACGATTAAGTATGGTGTAAAAGCATTACCAGCTACAATTACCCCATCATTTTGTTTCTGAACTGGACTAGATAAAAACTCATATAGCATCTCATTTTGACGATCTCCAATACGACTATTCGCCAAAATCTTCGTAAAGTTTTTCGAGAATGCTTTATCATCTTCCATTTTCTTCGTAAAATCATTTAATAAAGAATCTGCTTTCGAAACAATTGTCGTTCCACTTTCTTGAATTTCTTTTGCTTGTCCATTAATTTGGTCAAATGTTTTATACACTTCATCTGATGTCGCTAAACTATGCTTCGAACTTTCCGCTAATGACTGCGTTTGCATCGTTAAAGATTTAATACCAGAGTCTAACGATAGTACAGCTGTTTGTTCACCAGCATTATTAGTCGTTAATACTTGTTGCTCTTCTACTAGCTTTAAACTACTCTCACGCCATTTTGCTAAACCTTTTACATATTCCCCTAAATTTTGATTCATACTAGTTGCTTGCTGCATCGTTTCATTTAATTTCTCCGCTAATAGCATAGAATTTTGATCTGCACTAGTAATGAGTTGTTGGTAAGAGTCTATTTTTTGCTTTAAGCCCATCATATCTTGCTTTACTTCACTCGTAATACTAGCTGAAACAAGATTTGAAATTAAATCAATTACACTTTGTTTATTTAACATATAATACAATGAATGATCAGTCGCAATCGTATCTAAACTTCCCTCTTCAAGCTTAGGGCCTACATCATTTGTTCTTAAATCAATCCCATAATACATTTGATAAAGACTCAATAATCCTTGATAACTTTGAACGGTCTCGACTGCTTCTTTAATTAATACATTAGAGGTATTATCTGTTAACTTCTCAGTTTTTTGATGTACAATATAATTATTTGTACGTTCAATAACTGTTGAGCCACCACCTTGATTTTGGTTTCCCCCGTTATCTGTTCCCGTTCCGCCTCCTGGGTTTCCTCCGTTATCTGTCCCTGTTCCGCCTCCTGGGTTTCCTCCGTTATCTGTTCCCGTTCCGCCTCCTGGGTTTCCTCCGTTATCTGTT